>DKYC01000081.1 GCA_002492295.1 Lachnospiraceae bacterium UBA7110 | reverse complement strand
TAAAGTAAAAAAGTTTGCTATGATTAAGGGCAGTAGAAAGCATGAAAAATAAATTTTCATAGACGAATTTATTCGTTTTGCAAATATTGTGCTTAAGCACAAATTCGCAGACTGAGAAAGGAGCAAGGTCTATTATATCATGAGTTGGAAAGAAAATGTGCGAAAAGTCGTGCCCTATGTGGCAGGCGAACAGCCCCAAAATAAAAATGTCATCAAGTTAAATACAAATGAAAACCCTTATCCGCCGGCACCAAACGTAAAGGATGTGCTGTGCGGCTTTGATTATGCGTCCCTGCGTAAGTATCCTGACCCCGATGTGTCAAGGCTGGTGTCCGCGCTTGCAAAAAGGCATGGACTTCCAGAAGAGCAGGTATTTGTAGGAATAGGATCGGACGATGTGCTTGCGATGTCGTTTTTAACCTTTTTCCACTCGGACAAACCAATCCTTTTTCCGGATATTACATATTCATTTTATGATGTATGGGCAAAATTATACGAAATTCCATATGAATGTCAGCCCTTGGACGAAAATTTCCGCATCAGGAAATCGGATTACAAAAAAGAAAACGGCGGGATTGTGATTGCGAATCCTAATGCGCCGACGGGAGTATGCGAGGGACCTTCCTTTTTTGAGGAAATCGTAAAGGCGAATCCGGATTCCGTGGTGATTGTGGATGAGGCGTATGTGGATTTTGGCGGCGAGAGCTGCGTGCCCCTTATTGATAAGTATGAAAACCTGCTCGTTGTGCAGACGTTTTCAAAATCGCGTGCGCTGGCAGGGCTTCGGATTGGTTATGCGATGGGCAGTAAAAAGCTGATTAAATACTTAAACGACGTAAAGTTTTCTTTCAATTCCTACACGATGAATACCGTCACAATCGAGGCAGGTGTCGCATCCGTGGAGAATGAGGAGTATTTTAGGCACATTACGGCAAAAATAATGGAAACAAGGGAGAATACAAAAAAGCGTTTGGCAGAGCTTGGTTTTGTGTTTCAGGATTCCAAAACAAATTTTATTTTCGCGTCACATAAGCGCGTGCCTGCACAGGAGCTTTTTGATGTCCTGCGGCAGAATGAAATCTACGTAAGGCACTGGAACAGGCCGCGCATTGAAAATTACCTGCGCATCTCAATCGGAACGGACGAGGAGATGAAAACGGTGCTTGACTTTTTGGAGCATTATTTAAAAGGAAAATAGAAAGGGATTAGAGGATTTTATCATGAAAGAATTTATTTTAAACATTCTGCGCGGGATTGTAATCGGGATTTCCAACGTGATTCCGGGCGTGAGCGGCGGTACGATGATGGTGTCAATGGGCATTTATGACAGGCTGATTTTAGTGCTGACACATTTTATTAAACGGATGAAGGAGGCGGTTGCGCTTCTTGTTCCCATTGCGATTGGAATGCTGCTTTCCATTGCGATTTTTGCAAAGCTGTTTTCGGAAGTGTTTTTTCCGCGGTTTCCGCTGCAGACTAATCTGTTTTTTATCGGTCTGATTTTGGGAGGACTTCCTGTTATATATAAAAAGGTAAAAGGTGTTTCCATTAAGCTTCCGCAGATTCTTGCCTTTTTCCTATTTTTTGTGCTGGTTACCGTACTGGCGTTTGTGGGGGAAGGCGGCGGTGCCGACGCGGATATTACGTTTAGCGCCGGAAATGTATTAAAACTGTTTGGCGTGGGCGTGATTGCAGCGGCTACAATGGTCATTCCGGGCGTGAGCGGCTCCATGATTATGATGATTTTGGGCTATTACAACACGATTATCAATACCATCAATGAATGCATTGATGCGCTGCGTGCTTTTGACATCCCGGCACTTTTGGATACCTTTGTTGTGCTTGTGCCGTTCGGAATCGGCGTTGTCGTCGGAATCGTGGCAGTTGCAAAGCTGATTGAGTTTATGCTTCAAAAATTTCCGGCAGTGACTTATTGGGCGATTATCGGACTGATTGTGGCATCCCCCATTGCAATTCTGATTATGATGGAACTCGGTACGGTCGGTGTGGTTGAAATTCTTACGGGTGTCGTGCTGCTTGCCATCGGCTTTTTCATTTCCATGAAAATCGGAGCCTGATATGGAGGAATATACGGGATTTGCGGCGGTATATGACCGCTTTATGGATGAGACACCCTATGATGCGTGGTGTGAAAATATTGTGCGTGAACTTTACCGGCATGGGATTGAGAACGGACTTGTGCTGGAGCTTGGATGCGGTACAGGCAGCATGACAGAGCTCCTTGCCCAAAAGGGCTATGATATGATTGGTGTCGATTTGTCGGATGAAATGTTAAATCTCGCAATCGGAAAGCGCGAACATTCCGGGCATGATATCTTATACCTCAACCAGGATATGCGGGAATTCGAGCTGTACGGAACGGTGCGCGCGGTAGTGAGTGTGTGCGACAGTATCAATTATCTGCTTGGGGAAGAGGATATAACGGCATGCTTCCGTCTTGTGAATAACTATTTGGATCCGGGCGGTATTTTCATGTTTGACTTTAACACCAAGTATAAATATGAAACCATCGGTGATGCGACGATTGCGGAAAACAGGGAAGAATGCAGTTTTATATGGGAGAATTTTTATGATTCCAAAAGCTGTGTCAATACGTATGACCTTACCATATTTGTGAGAAACGAGGAGGTTTCTGAACATGGTCAGGAGCTTTTTTTGCGTTTTTCGGAGGAACATTTCCAAAGGGGGTATACACTGGACGAAATGAAGGGATTTCTCAAAAAAGCAGAACTGGAATTTGTCAGGGCGTACGATGCCGATACGCTTTTAGAGGTTACGGATGCGAGTGAGCGGATATACTGTATCGCAAAAGAAAGGGGCAAAGATTTATCATGAAGGATTATATTGTGCGGGCAACGGCGGCAAATGCGCAGATACGTGCTTTTGCGGTTACTTCCAGGGAACTTGTCGAGGAGGCGAGACGTATCCATAATACGAGTCCGGTGATAACGGCTGCGCTTGGCAGGCTTCTTACGGCAGCGGCAATGATGGGAAGTATGCTGAAGGGAGAGCGGGATGTGCTGACGATGCAGATTCACTGCGACGGACCGGTACGGGGACTTACGGTAAATGCCGATTCGCATGCAAACGTAAAAGGCGCGGCGCTTGAACCGCAGGTTATGCTGCCCCCGAATGCGCTTGGAAAGCTGGATGTTGGCCGCGCTGTCGGAAGCGGAATTTTGAGCGTGATTAAGGATATGGGTTTAAAAGAGCCCTATGTGGGACAGACTCAAATACAGACGGGTGAAATTGCGGAGGATTTGACGTATTATTTTGCAACCTCGGAGCAGGTTCCTTCGGCTGTCGGTCTTGGGGTTTTAATGGAGAAGGATAACACGGTCAGACAGGCGGGCGGTTTTATCATACAGTTAATGCCTTCTGCGCAGGAGGAGACAATCAGTGCGCTCGAGGAAAAGCTCAAGACAATGGACACTGTGACAAATATTCTTGATTCGGGAAATACGCCGGAACAGCTTTTGGAGCTTCTTTTGGGCGGACTGGGGCTGGAATTCAATGACACGATTCCCACACGGTATCTTTGCGACTGCAGCCGTGAGCGCGTGGAGCGGGCAATTGTGAGCATCGGGAAAAAGGATATCCAGGAGATGATAGACGACGCAAAGCCTGTTGAGGTACGGTGTCAGTTTTGCGACAGGGTTTATAATTTTGGGATTGACGATTTAAAGGAGCTGTTAAAAGCGGGAAAGTAAAAGGCACACCTTGAAAGGAGCATGCTGTAAAATGGTAGACGGGTTTATAAAGGTGGCGGCAGCCACACCAAAGATAAAGGTAGCAGATACCGTGCACAATGCCGATGAAATCACCAGTCTGATTTTGGAGGCGGACAGTGCGGGCGCAAAAATTATTGTATTGCCAGAACTTTGTATCACAGGCTATACATGTGGCGATCTGTTTTTACAGGATAAGCTTTTGCGCGAGGCAAGAAAGGCACTTTATCAGATTGCGGAAAGCACAAAAAATACGGACGCTCTTGTATTTGCGGGTCTTCCGGTGGAGCAGAATCAAAAACTCTACAATGTCGCTGCGGTTTTCAAAAGCGGGGAGATTCTTGCGTTTATTCCAAAGAAAAATATTCCGTCCTACGGGGAGTTTTATGAGGCGAGACATTTTGCGCCTGGAACCGGCAGCATTAAATCCCAAATTCCATTTGGAACGGATATTTTGTTTACATGCGATAATGTGGAGGGGCTTGTCGTAGGATGTGAGATTTGTGAGGACGTGTGGGGGGCTGATACGCCAGGCACGTACCATGCGCTTGCGGGAGCGGATGTGCTTGTGAATCTCTCGGCGAGCAACGATTTGGTCGGAAAGGATACCTACCGGAAAGAGCTTGTGAAGGCGACGAGTGCAAGGCTTTTGGCGGCATACGTCTATGCGAGTGCGGGAGACGGGGAGTCCACGCAGGATGTTGTTTACAGCGGTCACAATATTATTGCGGAGAACGGCACGGTACTCGCGGAAAGTGCACCGTTTACAACGGGAATTCTGTATACGGAGATTGATGTACAGAAGCTTTGCATGGAGCGCAGACGTATGACGACTTTTGTACCGGAGAATACAGGTTCACACCTTATTATCCCGTTCCATTACGGCAGGACGGGGGAAACGCAGCTAACAAGAACCTTTAACCGCATGCCTTTTGTGCCTGCGGATGAAAATACAAGGACAAGACGGTGTGAACAGATTTTGTCCGTACAGGCAAACGGCTTAAGGAAACGCCTGGAGCATACCGGTGCAAAGGCGGCGGTAATCGGCATTTCGGGAGGGCTTGATTCCACACTGGCGCTGCTTGTGACGGTGCGGGCGTTTGATGCGCTGGGACTGGAACGGAATGCGATAAAGGCAGTCACTATGCCATGCTTTGGCACTACGGACAGAACGTATGACAATGCCTGCAGGCTGACAAAAGCGTGTGGCGCAGAGCTGATTGAGGTGGACATCAAAAAGTCCGTGCTGCAGCATTTCACGGATATTGGACAAAATCCGGACAATCATGATGTGACATACGAGAACGGTCAGGCACGGGAGAGAACACAAGTTTTGATGGATATCGCGAATAAGACAGACGGGCTTGTGATTGGAACGGGAGATATGTCGGAGCTTGCGCTTGGATGGGCGACCTACAACGGAGACCATATGTCAATGTACGGTGTCAACGCAGGCGTGCCAAAGACGTTAGTGCGCCATTTGGTACGGTATTATGCCGACACCTGCAATCATCAGGAACTGGAATCCGTGCTTTTGGACGTGATTGACACTCCTGTCAGTCCAGAGCTTCTGCCGCCTGAAAAGAACGGCAAAATTTCCCAAAAGACGGAGGATCTGGTGGGACCTTATGAGTTGCACGACTTTTTCCTTTACTATATGCTCCGGTGCAGTTATCCTCCCTCAAAGGTATACCGCATCGCGGTACAGACCTTTCAGGGAGAATATGACGCGGATGTCATTTTAAAGTGGCTTAAAACCTTTTACAGAAGATTTTTCGCACAGCAGTTTAAACGTTCCTGCCTGCCGGACGGACCAAAGGTCGGAAGCGTGGCGCTTTCGCCAAGAGGCGATTTGCGGATGCCTTCGGACGCCTGTGCACGTATCTGGCTTGACGAGTTAGGGCAGCTTAGTAAATAGCGCCCATGTCGGGGGAATCGGCGTTTTCCGATACCGTTGCCTTATCGAGCGTTGTGGTGATTGCCTGCATTAAAAGCATCGAGGTATAGCGGTTTTCGTCCGTATAGCTGATTCCCTCAAGGCTTTGGTTTTCCAAAATGCTTGCCGAAAGTTCATTTAAGGTCGGCTGCATCAGCGGGTAGAGCGTGGAAACCGATTCGTCGAGATTTAAGAGTGTTATGGAATTAATGTGGTCCTCATCAACGGTGATTTGCAGCTCTACGTTTGCGCTGCCAAGCTTAATCGCGCTGCTGTAAACACCGGGAACATATCGGGGAGAAGAGGCTTCGCCGGTTTCCTGTGGCTGCGTTTCGGTTTCGGGCTCCTTATTTTTTGTTGCAGCTTGCTTTGACGGGACAAAAAGTGACACGGCTGTCATTATTATAAGTACACTTATCACGATAAGCACAAGTGCATAAACTAATTCCTTTGAACGAAGGACAACGATTTTGGTATGAGAGCTCATAAGCAGGACTCCGTTTCATTCTTTTTACTAAGGTATGAGACAGGGGAACGGATTATGCATAAATGATTTGAGGAAAAAGGAGAATGGCAATATGGCAAAATATACGAAAAAGGATATCATTCATTTGGTTGAGGAGGAGGACGTGGAGTTTATCCGCCTGCAGTTTACGGATATCGAGGGAAATTTCAAGAATGTGGCAATCACGGCAGGACAGTTGGAAAAGGCACTTAATAACGACTGCATGTTCGACTGTTCGCTCGTTGAGGGAATGCTTCCTACGGACAATGCGGATATGTATCTGTATCCGGATTTGGATACTTTTACGATTTTTCCGTGGAGACCGCAGCAGGGTAAGGTGGCGCGTTTTATCTGTGATGTATACCGTGCGGACCGCACACCGTTTGAGGGGGACTGCCGCTACATATTAAAGAAAGCAATCCAGCAGGCGGCGGAGCTTGGGTATACCTTTGAGGTAGGACCAGAGTGCGAGTTTTTCCTGTTTAATGCGGATGAAAACGGCAGACCGACGACGAACACCGATGAGCAGGCAGGTTTTTTTGATATGGGACCGCTCGACAATGGGGAGAACGCGAGAAGGGACATTGTCCTTACGTTGGAGGACATGGGTTTTGACGTGGAGGCAAGCCATCACGAGAAGGCACCCTCACAGCATGAGGTGGATTTCCGTTATGATGAGGCACTTACTACGGCGGACAACATCATGACCTTTAAGCTTGCGGTAAAAACCATAGCAAAACGTTACGGACTGCACGCGACCTTTATGCCAAAGCCAAGGAAGGAGTTCTGCGGTTCGGGAATGCACATCAATATGTCGCTGACAAAGAATGGGAAAAATGTGTTTCACGATATCGGCGGGGAAAATAAACTGAGCCGTGAGGCGTATTATTTCATGGGCGGACTGATGAAGCATGTCAAGGGAATTTGTGCGGTGACCAATCCGCTGGTAAATTCCTACAAGCGCTTAAAGCCGGGGTTTGAGGCTCCCGTGTATATTGCATGGAGCACGCTTGGTGCAAATACCCTTATCCGCATTCCGAATATCCGGGGGGAACACACAAGAATAGAGCTTAGGAGTCCGGATCCTTCCGCGAACCCGTATCTTGCAATCGCCGCGTGCCTTATGGCGGGACTTGACGGAATTAAGAATAAAATCCAGCCTGACATGCAGGAGGTGCGTGATAATATCAACTGTATTTCGGAGGCGGAAGCGGAAAAGCGCGGCATTGGGAAGCTTCCGACAGACCTTCTTCAGGCGTGTGAGGAGATGAAAAAAGATTTTCTTTTACGCGATTTGCTTGGAGAACGTGTGTTTGAACAGTATTATGACTCCAAAATAGCGGCATGGAAGGAGTATGACGCGCAGGTCACGGCATGGGAAATCGCGTCGTATTTATATAAGATTTAGGGACGCCTTAAATCGCGTTTGTGTGAATTGGAGGTGTTCCTTTGACAAATATAATAGTGGTTTTTGCTAAAATAGAGGAGGCAAAAAGTGTCAAGAATATTTTAGTGAAGAATGGGTTTAGTGTGACGGCAGTCTGTACCTCGGGCGCACAGGCGCTCGGGTATGCGGACGAGTTTCACTATGGTGTGATTATCTCGGGCTTTCGTCTTGCGGATATGATTTGTGTGGAGCTTAAAAGCAACATTCCTGTGGGATTTGACATGCTGGTCATGGCACCGCAGCGGATTTTGTCGGAGATGTCAGGGACGGGTATCATTGGACTGGCAATGCCGCTTAAGGTGCATGAACTTGTCAGCACGGTCGCAATGATGTCGCAGGAAATCGTCCGGCGCAAAAAAAAGCAGAGGGAACAGCCAAGGGTGCGCAATGCAGAGGATGAAGCAATTATAGAAAACGCAAAGCTGCTTTTAATGGAACGAAATAAAATGACGGAAGACGAAGCGCACCGTTATCTTTTAAAGCGCAGCATGGATAACAGTATCAGCCTTGTGGAGACGGCGCAGATGCTGCTTGCTTTGAATTAGAAAATGGGGGTTAGAATGAGATTTACAAAAATGCACGGTTGTGGGAATGATTATGTGTATATAAACGGCATCCGGGAACGGATTGCGTCGGATAAAAAGCCAGAGCTTGTGCGCCGGCTGAGTGACAGGCATTTTGGAATTGGCGGCGACGGCGTGATTTTTATCAACCAGGGAACGAATGCCGAATTTGAAATGGAAATGTACAACGCGGACGGCAGCCGCGCGCAGATGTGCGGAAACGGAATCCGCTGTGTTGCAAAGTATGTCTATGATTACGGGCTGACGGACAGGACAAACATCACAATAGAAAGCTTTGGGAGCGTAAAATATTTGGAGCTTACCCTGGGGAAAGATGATAAAGTGGAGCGTGTGCGTGTCAATATGGGGGCGCCAATCCTGGAAGCAGAGGATGTGCCTGTGATTTCAAAACAGGAACAGGTGGTAAACGAGGAAATTTTGGTAAACGGGGAACGCTTCCGGATGACCTGTGTTTCAATGGGAAATCCGCATGCGGTCGTTTTTCTGAAGGATATTGATGATATACGCAGCTTTGATTTGGAGCGTGTGGGTCCTTATTTTGAGAATCATGAGCGTTTTCCGGAGCGGACAAACACGGAATTTGTACGTGTTATGGATAGAGGCAATGTGCAGATGCGCGTGTGGGAGCGCGGCACAGGGGAAACGCTTGCCTGTGGGACGGGATGCTGTGCTACGGCAGTTGCGGGTGTTTTAAACGGATTGACGGACATGATAGTCAATGTGCATGTTTTGGGCGGCGTGATTACCTGTGAGTGGGACAGGGAACGAAATCTTGTTTATATGACAGGTCCTGCGGTGACTGTGTTTGACGGCGAAGTCGAAATATAGGAGGTTATGATGCTTTTTCCAAGTGAAGTTTTTCTGTTTGTATTTTTGCCGGTAGTGCTGGTGGTTTACTATGGGCTGCTTCGGAAGACAAAGACGCTCAAAAACGTGTTTTTGCTGTTGGCAAGCCTGTTCTTCTATGCATGGGGCGAGCCTTTGTATGTATATCTGATGATAGGAAGCATTGTCTTTAACTGGTTTATGGGGCTTTTGACTGACCGTTTCCGGGAAAAGAAGGGGATATCTGTACTGATGCTTTTCCTGCTTGTGGCAGTCAACATTGGTGTTTTAGGATGGTACAAATACAGTGAATTTACGGTGCTGCAGATTAATCGTTTCCTGCATACCAGCATTCCGGTGCCGATTGTGCCGCTGCCGATTGGAATTTCGTTTTTTACCTTTCAGGCAATGTCCTATGTGCTTGATGTATACAGAAAGCGCGGGAAAGTGCAAAAAAATCCGTTAAATGTCGGACTCTATATTGCACTTTTTCCGCAGTTAATTGCCGGTCCGATTGTGAGGTATGAGACGATTGCCGAACAGATTGAGCATCGCGTGGAGAATTTCAAAGACTTTTCGGCGGGTGTCACGCGTTTTTGTGTAGGGCTTGCCAAAAAGGTATTGATTGCAAACAACATGGCACTGGTGGCTGACAATGCTTTTGGCTTGATTATCGGCGGTGAGTTTCAGGGTTCGGCAGGCATGGCGTGGCTTGGGGCAATTGCTTATACCTTTCAGATTTTCTTTGATTTTTCAGGATATTCGGATATGGCAATCGGATTAGGACAGATGTTTGGCTTTCATTTTGAGGAAAACTTCCGCTATCCCTATATATCAAAGACTGTTTCGGAATTTTGGAGACGCTGGCATATTTCCATGCAGACATGGTTTCGGGACTATGTATATTTTCCGTTGGGGGGAAGCCGTGTTTCCCTTCCGAGGCATATCTTTAATTTGTTTGTGGTGTGGCTGCTTACCGGTATCTGGCATGGGGCAAACTGGACCTTTATTGCGTGGGGTCTGATGTATTTTGTGATACTGGCTTTTGAAAAGCTGACAGGACTTTCCAAAAAGGAATACTGGTGGGGACATATTTATACGATGCTGCTTGTCATCATTGGCTGGGTTATTTTCCGCTCGACTGGAATGGGAAATGCTTTCCTTTACATCAAAGCAATGTTTGGAATCGGTGCAAAGGGTCTTGTTGACAAAGCAGTGTGGGCATATATCGCGCAGAATTGGATATACTTTATTTTTGCAATAATAGGAAGCGTGCCGCTTATGCCGTGGCTTGACAGCAGATTAAAGACAAACAGGGTATGGCAGACTGTGTATGCCGTAGGACTTGTGGCCTGCCTTGTTGTCAGTGTGTCATTTATCAGCAATAATGCCTATAATCCGTTTATTTACTTTAATTTTTAACAGTATTCGGATAATTTGGAAGTTTACGAACGGGGATACGGTGTATGTGTACAGATGGGAGCAAGAGTGAAAGATGATTCTTTCGCTTACGGGTTTGTGTAACCGCAAACTTGCAGGTTGTGGTTGCATGGAGGTTATATATGAAGAACAGAGATAAATGGATAACGATTGCTTTTTTGGTATTCATCCTTGTCATACCGGCTGTGACGGTGGTGCGGAATCTGATGCCGCAGCAGGAAAAGGAGCTTACCGATGAGGAAAAAGCAATCCTTGAGAATAACGGAACAAATGCAGGCGGGGAGAATACCGGTGATAAGGAAACACAGACTGAAGAGGCAGCACAGCCGGCACCCGCGGATGAATCGGCATTTATCCAATTGCAGAATAAAATCAACTATTTTACGGACAGCCTTTTTGGCAGGACGCGGCTGATTGCATTTAACGCGGGACTTACGTCGCTGCTTACGGGCGGAACGTATATCGAATCGACGCAGGTGCTTATGGGGAAGAACAATATGCTGTTCTATAAAACGGAGCTTGACGGGCATCCGCCTGTCTGGGACTACATGGGCATTGACCATTTTTCGGCGCAGCAGCTTGAGGCGATTGCGGCAAACCTCGTGGCAACCAAGGCGCACCTTGAATCAAAGGGGATTGCGTTTTATGTGATGTGTATGCCAAATAAGGAGATTGTGTATGAAGAAAATATGCCTGACACGATTGCAAGAGTAAGCGAGGTGTCAAGGGGCGTTCAGCTTGCGGAGTATATGAAGGAAAATACGGATGTGACGTTTGTCTATCCCAAGGACGCGCTGATTGCGAACAAGAAGGATGCACAGCTTTATTATCTGACGGATACGCATTGTAACCAAAAGGGCTCTTTTGTGGCGATGCAGGCGTTTTTTAAGGAAGTGTACGGAACCGGCGAGGAGCTTGGGGACGTAGTGTTTGAGACAGGTGCGACGGATTATGTGGGAGACCTTGCGTATATTGCAGGGCTGGCGGACAAGTTCAATATTGATACCGTATATGCTTTTCAGAGGGCATCCGCGGATAAAGCCCAGTATCATGATCAGGTGCTTTTGTTTGTGGGGGATTCCTTTGGCGGATTTTTGTCAGCCGTGTGTAAGGGATACTATAAGGAGGTACATTGGGAGCATCCTGATAAATTTGAATACAGCATGTATGAGGAATACCGGCCGGATGTCGTCATTTTCGAGCGTGCCGAGCGCTACTGCCATGAGTTTGAAAAACCGATTTTAATCAATGCATATGAATAGCCGGAATAATCAAAATATAAACGGTAAAAGGGAGTGTAAACGTTACACTCCCTTTTGATCTTTTGGTTCTTCATTCCTGTCCGTGGTCAGCCGGTTTAAAATTCTGTCATCGTCAAGCACGTTTTTCTCCGCGTCATCGCCGATGCTGTTTTTCTCCTCTTCAATTTCATTTTGCGCCGACTGCGCTTTTCTGTCGTCGGCAATGGCACGCATAATCAGGTTCTGGTCCTCTGGAGAGAACATCGTAATCGCCTGGGACAAGTCGCCGAAATTATCCCTGTTGACCATCAGGCAGCCTCCTTCTGACAGGGGAATGGTCAGGACGTTTTTTCGGTTTCCCATGTCGCCAAGACAGATTGCGTTCCAATCTGAATTGCAGGTAAAGATAACGCCTTTATATTCAATAACACCATCCTTGGCAAGATATTCGTAAGGAACGGACGGTCCCTTGTAGGTGCCGTTTATCTTTTCCATGAAATAATTTCTTTTCACGGTTTCGGGCTCAAGAAGGCTTACGGAAAACGCTTCTTTTTGTGTGTCCTCCAGCGTTTCTTTTCGTTCCTTTTGTTCTTCTTTTATGGCATCCAGTGTTTTGTCAAATTTGCGGATGAGATTGTCCCATTCCCTGCAGGTGTAGGACCCGGCTCCGGTTGCAAATGCAGGTTCCGTGTCGCCTGTCTTTATTTTCTCTGCAATTTCGTTTTTCCTGCTGCTGATGCATTCCATCAGTTCAGGGTGTGTCATTTTTGCCGCTGTATTTACATTCATAGAGCATCCTCCGTTTTCCTTAAATATTACGCATATCTGCGCAAATTTGACGTGCAAATCCGTCGTTTGTATAATACATCGTCCAAAAGAAGCGGTGCGTTTATAGCGACAGCATAAATTGACCATTCCGATTGTATGTTTGCGGATTTTGCGATGGTTTTACATAAAATTCACAGCGAAAATGCACATTATGACATCCATGTCATATAAAACGTGCAATTTTTCCGTGGTTACAAATTGTGGATAACTTTGTGGATATTGTGGATTCCTTTTTTATTTTATGGAATTTTTATTTTGTGGAAAGTGTTGTCAGGCAGGAAAACCAGTCATTTACAACACAGTTTTGGCATTGGTGGAGGTTAAAATTGCACTTTACATAAGGCTGTGGAATTTCAGAAAATTTAATATTTACTTCATTTACGCAAGCGCAATAGTATGGTAGGATAGAACTATCATAAATGGAAATAACGCAATAAGAGAAGACGGGGATGGATTAAGATGGCAGGAATACTGTATGATGCCAGAAGAATCAAGGCGTACGAGGGAATGCTTGCGCTGGGGGAGCTTGCTGGCGAGGACAGGGCATGGTGCGAGGCGCTTTGGGAGGAGATTTTGTTTGACGCGCAGCTTATGGATGAGCTGGTGTTTTATTTGGAGCATCATGCTCTTTTGGACAGGATGAGATGTGAAGGCTACGGACTGACGGACTTGTATATATGGCAGATGAACAGATATAATATTATTGGTGATTCGGGAAAAAATACAGAAGCCTGTAATAAGGAGCGGATGGTTTTGCACGCGTTTTCCGATATGGCGGCAATGAAAAAAAATCCCGCTGCGTATGTGAAGAGAATGACGCTTGGCAGAGGCATGGACGAGCAGGCGTAGGTAGGATGGAGGCTACTGTGAAAGGAGCAAGACTATTAGAATGAACCGCGAAGAATTTTTGAGACAGTTTCGGGAGGCGTTGGAGGGAAAGGTTCCGGAACAGGTAATCAGCGAAAATGCCGCATATTACAGAAACTATATTAACAATGAGGTAAACAGCGGAAAAAGTGAGGGCGAGGTGCTTCGTGCGCTTGGCGACCCAAGGCTGCTTGCAAAGACGATAGAGGAGAGCAGCAGATTTTCCGGCGGCAGGGAGGGGACGCAGGGAACTTACCGTGAAAGCTATGGCAGTGCGGCGGATTACCGCGAAGAGCCATATGGCAGTGATATGCAGGGCACCCAGAAAAGAGTGACGATGATTCCGGCATGGGTGGTGGCAATTATTGGAATTCTCTTAATTGTGTTTGTGGTTACGGTCGTGTTTAATGTGTTCATGTTCTTTTTGCCGGCAATTTTGGTTGGTCTGGTGGTCATGTTCGCCTACAGACTGATTAAGGCAATTTTAAAATAAATAGGACCGTAAAAATTTAAATATGGAAAAATAATAAAAAACGGATAATGAAGCCATGCGGTGGCGGGTTATCCGTTTTTTATATCATTTAGCACGTAAAAGGAATATGCAAATGAAAAACAGCTACCGAAGTAGCTGCTTTTCGTTAAGGGGAGTATAAATAATTAATATATAAGGGTTGTAAAGAGGATTGAAGGAGTATCTCTTTACTGATACTATTATAGCAACTATTCATTTAAAGGTCAACATTTTTTCAGAAAACATTTTCAACAAACAATAGTTGTCAGTTTTGGGCAGTGTTTCCAAAGTTAACATTATATGTAAATTTAAATGTGTGTATAAAAATGTGCATTTTTGCAAATCATAAGCTTGTAGCACGAAGCTGTGCTAATCCGGGAGTACATCCCAAACTAGAAAAGGGGAAAAATCCCCGAAAATTTTTGGAGGTATCATTATGTCTGGAACAAACAACAATTCAAACAACAGCTACCAGAATTCACAGAATTCACAGAATTCGCAGAACGCAAACAACAGCACAAAGAACAACTCAAAGAACTGCTCAGACAGCTATAACAACAGCACAAAGAACAGCCAGGGCAATAACAGCAACAACAATAATAACAACAACTAATCAATGCTGGTTTTCGGGGGCGGAACTGCGGGTGCGCCGGTGCGCATGCACGTGCCGCCCCTTTTGCCGTTTTCCCGTAATATTGACAGAATTGGCAATATTCAGACAGAAACTATTTGACATCTCTTTATAAGTAAATGTAATATATACCTATGAGAAAATTTGAATTAATAGCCCCATGCCATTTTGGACTGGAGGCAATACTGAAAAAAGAGATTATTGATTTAGGCTATGACGTATCACAGGTAGAGGACGGGCGTGTTACGTTTATCGGAGACGAGGAAGCCGTATGCCGTGCCAATATTGGTCTTAGGACAGCCGACAGGGTTTTAATCAAGGTGGGGAGCTTCCGCGCCGAAACCTTTGACGAGCTGTTCGAAAATACAAAGGCGCTCGCATGGGAGGAGTACATACCAAAAGACGCAAAATTCTGGGTGGCAAAGGCGGCAAGCATTAAGAGTAAGCTGTTTTCACCGTCGGATATACAGTCTATTATGAAAAAGGCGATGGTGGAGCGGTTAAAGCAGGTCTACGGGATTGAATGGTTTGCGGAGGAGGGGGAATCTTTTCCGGTCCGCGTTTTTCTGATGAAGGATATGGTCACGGTCGGACTTGACACCACGGGGGATTCCCTGCATAAGAGGGGATACCGGAAATTCACGGCAAAGGCACCGCTTGCGGAAACACTTGCGGCAGCTTTAATTATGCTGACTCCGTGGAGAAAGGACAGGATTTTGGCTGATCCGTTTTGCGGGAGCGGCACAATTCCAATTGAGGCGGCGCTTATGGCGGCAAATATTGCCCCGGGAATGAAGCGCGGTTTTACGGCGGTGCACTGGGACAACCTGATTGCAAAGAGCATATGGGATGACAGTTATGAGGAAGCGCGCGAGTTGGCGGACTGGTCTGTAAAGCTGGATATCAGCGGTTACGACTCGGATCCGAAAATGGTAAAAATTGCAATACAGAACGCAGGACTTGCAGGGGTGGATAAGCTTATCCGATTTGAAGAGCGGGAAATCGGTTCGTTTTCCCATAAAGAAAAATACGGTTTTATCATCACAAATCCACCTTACGGAGAACGGCTTGAGGAAAAGTCGGCGATGCCTGCGCTCTATAAAAAAATCGGAGAGCGGTTTAAAACGCTTGATTCATGGTCCCTCTATATGATAACTTCCTATGAGGATGCCGAAAAAGATATCGGAAGAAAGGCGGATAAAAACCGCAAAATTTATAATGGAATGATGAAGACCTATTATTATCAGTTTATGGGTCCAAAACCGCCAAAGCCTGACAGGGGAAAAGGAGCATTTCTGTAAAATGGATTTCATCAGTGAAATGGAAAACGAAGAAGCATTGCCAAAGGAACCACCGACCCTTACCAGTGCGGAGATGGAACAGATTATAGCGCAAAAAAGGGATTGCCTTTATAAAAAAGTGGCAGTGGCAGCAGCCGTATTCTGCGTTGCCGCGGCAGCCCTTATGGTTTCATTTAAGCTGAATGAGGATTTTTTTGATGCAAGCAGCCGGTTTGGACTGCTTATGGAGAGTGTCAATGCGCAGGAGGAGAACAGCGCATATCCGAAAATTAATGTAAAAGCGGAGTTTGACGACAAGGAAGCGTCAAAACTTGTGATACCGCTTGATGCGCTTGCCAATCATGAAAATATTACGATACATGAAGAATTTACAAAAAAGAAGCTGGTTGTAACCTTAAAAAGCGCTTCCGAATCCATTCCTGACGGTATCAGGCTGACGAGTGATTCCAGGATTATGGATGCGGTGGGCGTTTACCGCCAGAACCTTGATGTGGTGGTGGAGGTGTATTGTAAGGAGACTTATTCCTATACGGTTGACGATTCGCAAAATGCGCTTACCATTCAATTTTTGCCGCTGCGCAGCGGATATAATGCCGTAGCGGTTGTATATATTCCATATGAGGACAGAAACCGTCTGGAGCTTCCCGAGTGGCACCAAAGTCTTGCGAAGTATGTTTCCGACAATAAAATCCGGCTTTTCATGGCATCAGATATGCAGGAGCCATACACACAGCAGGATGTGATTACATTTGCGGAAACGATAGACGCGGATGTGGTGCTTGGGATGGAAGTGTCAGTCAGTGCCGACGCGCAGCAGACGACGGCGGCCGCAGTCTGCAATACGACATATTTTATGCCGGATTTTAACAGTGCGCAGCTTTCCGTTTTGTTTGCGGAGGAACTCGTGTCAAAGACACAGATTGCGTTTGCGGGATTTGAGGAGGCCGACGGGAATACGCCGCTTGTGGCCATGGCTACAAGACCTTCGGCGATGATAAAAATCTCACAGGCGCAGGAGGACGCCCAAAGCGTGGAGACAGTGTATAAATTGAATGAACGGATTGTCACGGTCATTAAGGATACGCTTAGCAGGATTTTTATCACACAGGAATAATCGGGGGTTGGAAAGGTTATGAATAAGGACGATACAAGAATCATTTTTGCAACGGGTAATTCGGGCAAAATGAGAGAAATACGAATGATTATGGCTGACTTGGGACTGGAAATCTGTTCCATGAAGGAAGCGGGAATTGAACTGGAGATCGTGGAGAACGGCACAAGCTTTGAGGAAAACGCAATGATTAAAGCGGCGGCAATTGCCAGGGAGGTAAAGCGGCGCGGTGGGCATGCGGTTGTGCTTGCGGACGATTCGGGGCTTGAGGTGGATTACCTGAATAAGGAACCGGGGATTTATTCCGCGCGGTATATGGGCGAGGATACTTCTTATACGGTAAAGAATGCGAATATAATTTCAAGACTTGCGGGGGTGCCGGACGAAAAGCGCACGGCGCGGTTTGTATGTGTGATTGCGGCTGTGTTTACGGACGGGGCAAGCTATAGCCGCAGGGCAGTAATTGAGGGAAGAATCGGTTATGAGGAAAAAGGGGAAAACGGTTTTGGCTATGACCCGATTTTTTATCTGCCGGAATACGGATGTTCTTCGGCAGAGCTTTCCAGTGAGGAGAAAAACCGTATCAGCCACAGGGGGAAGGCGCTTGAGGCGATGAAAGAAGTTATTCGCGAGGAAATGGGACTATGAGAATTCTGATTGTAAGTGATACGCACAGGAAGAATGAAAATTATTTGAAAGTAGTAGGGCGTATGGGGGCGCTTGACATGGTCATTCATTTGGGGGATGTGGAAGGCAGCGAGTATACCATCCAGGAGGCGGTATCGTGTCCGGTGGAGATTGTGGCGGGCAATAATGATTTTTTCAGCGACCTTCCGAGTGAGAAGCATTTCCGGATAGGAAAGTACAATGTGATGATAACGCACGGTCACCGCTACTATATCGGGATGGGCAGTGAGATGCTCAAAAGGGAAGCAATTGCGGAAGGCGCGGATATCGTGATGTACGGTCACACACACCGCCCCGTGATTGATATTTCCAAAAATATCATTGCGGTGAATCCCGGCAGCCTTTCCTATCCGAGACAGGAAAACAGAAAGCCGTCCTACATAATTATGGAGACCGACGCACAGGGGGAAGCGCATTTTGAAATCAGGTATGTCGAATAAGAACTCGGAAGCGTCTGAAAAAAAACGGGAAAAAATTGGTGCAAAAAATTGGAAAAGGTGTTGACACGGATGGAAATGTTATGTATAATAATACTCGTCGCTGTGATGAAACGACAAAATAGGGACAACCTCCGGGGTGTGGCTCAGCTTGGCTA
>DKYC01000058.1 GCA_002492295.1 Lachnospiraceae bacterium UBA7110 | reverse complement strand
CAGTTTCCTAACTTGACATTCGCTCCGCGGAAAACCTGCCTCTATTCCCATATTGGCAGCAACCTCACGTTTCATCGCTATCATGTCACAGCAATTAGTAGTATATCGTAGCAAAAATGCTTTTGCAAGCATTTTTTTAATATTTATTGTTTTTTTTTACGTACAATGGTATATCCGTACGATTACGCCTTTTTTTATAATTTCCAATGTTTTCATTGTAACACAGGTAAAGTTTATAGTATACTGTTAATAAATTATTTTTCTACCTCGTTACTGTTCACTTCGTTCCGGTAACGGTACCTACGGATATTTGGATAATTACAGAAGGGATACTTTGTTTATGTGGATTGCAGACAATTGGATGGACTATGAAGTGCTTGATACCTCATCGGGGGAAAAGCTGGAGCGTTGGGGCAGCTATATTCTCGTGCGCCCCGACCCTCAGGTGATTTGGAATACTCCCAAAAAGGAAAACGGCTGGCGAAAGCCAAACGGACACTACCACCGCAGTTCCAAGGGCGGCGGTGAATGGGAGTTTTTCAGGCTTCCCGAGGAATGGAGCATCCAGTATGAAGGAAAAAATGAACTGGGTTTGAAATTTCACCTAAAGCCTTTCAGCTTTAAGCACACCGGGCTTTTTCCGGAACAGGCGGCAAACTGGGATTGGTTTACTTCTATTATAAAGGATGTGCTTAAGAAACATCCTGAACGGACAGTCAAAGTGCTCAATCTCTTTGCGTATACAGGCGGTGCGACCGTAAGCGCTGCCGCGGCGGGCGCATCCGTCACGCATGTGGATGCCGCAAAAGGCATGGTTGCATGGGCCAAGGAAAACGCGGCTTCCTCAGGACTTGGCAATGCGCCAATCCGCTGGCTTGTCGATGACTGCATAAAATTTGTGGAACGTGAAATCCGCCGCGGGAGCCAATACGATGCAATTATTATGGATCCTCCTTCTTATGGAAGGGGACCAAAGGGGGAAATCTGGAAAATCGAAGAATCCGTTTTTCCGTTTCTTGAACTTACTACTCATGTTTTAAGCGAGCATCCGCTGTTTTTCCTTGTAAATTCCTACACGACAGGATTACAGCCCGCCGTTTTAAGCTATATGATGCAGACAGTGCTTACGCCCAAATTCGGCGGGCAGGTTGAGGCATCGGAAATCGGACTTCCCGTATCATCCAACGGATTGATACTACCGTGCGGCGCCAGCGGAAGATGGATTGGAAAATAGGCAAAAAAATGATGTACCCCAAACATCCGGTACATCATTTTCTGACTTTTCCGTTTAATAATACGATTCAGAAAACGCTGCTATTATGCCGCCAAGCCCTACCATCATGATAATCGTAAGCACCGTCCATATCAATGTCCACACAAGCACTGCCTTAAAGTAATTCGACTTACTCTTCTTCGTTCCACTGCCAAATGCCCATACAAACATCATGATAATATTGACACACGGTATTGTCATCAAAAGGATTGAAAGCATCCAGTCTCCAAAGCTGACCGGCTCCTCTAAATCACCGTCCGGCTGATACGACTGCTGATACGACTGCTGATATGACTGTTGCGGCTGCTGGTATGGCTGCTGATACGCCTGGTTAGTGTACTGTTGGCTGAAATTCTGCTCGGGCGCCTGCTGATACGGCTGCTGCGGCTGTCCCTGGTTCGCGTTCTGGTTGCCCTGACCATACATATTATTGTTGTCCATGTTTTTCTATCTCCTCCCAGATTGTTACGCAAAATCTGCGCTTATGCCTTATCATAACATACAACAACACCCTTTTGCAACAAATATCGACATCTTTACACACTGGCAGGACAACCATTAAAACCCGGTCAGCCCTGCATTCTCCGCAATACCCTTGAAATCAGGTTATTACGGTAAAACACCAGCGGCGGGCTCCCGGGGAAAAAATTTATCATCCGGTAAAGATATATGCCAAACGTAACCAGTACTACCATTGCAAGCACAGTCTTTGCATGCCTTGGCGTATGTCCGCGCACATACCGTTCGGCAAAGAACCATAGCAGGAACAAAATCCACATTGGTGCCGCGGGATTTAAGTCCATTCCCCTTTTTACCCGCCCCGTCAGAATATAAAACACCGCTCTCGTCATGCCGCATCCGGCACATGGAAATCCCGTCACGATTAAAAACGGACAGTATGCGTGGAAAACGGTTCTTACAATGATATTATACAGGGCAAACACCAGTAGTGCCGGATAAAATGTCTTTATATCGTTTTTCAACCGTCTTATCATTTAGGATTGTTCACCGCCTTATCCTCTTTTTTCAGCCCGTCAATATCATGCGCACACGCGTACGCCCTCGAAAAATTAAAGTGACGGAAACCAAGCAGCCCCTTTGTCTCATTCCGGTAATCCTTAATCTGCCATTCCTTATATTTTCCATTCATTTCACCGTACTCACCGATAAAACTGTAATCCGCCTCCACAAGCGCAGGCGCCGCGTCCAAAGAGAGTCTTGTTTTAATATAATACGTATCAACATTCGCGCAAGTTTTGCTCATTGCAAGATTATACTTCGCAATCCAATAGTCAGGATGTGCTGCCGAGAAAACAATCCAGCAGATGCCTACAGCCACAAGTGTATACCGAAACAGTTTAAACTCCGGACAAAAAATGCAGCAGACTACGCCGCCCATCACAATTGCAATCACCGCAATCCCCCATAGCGCAAGTACTCTTGTAAACGTCAGATGATATGTCCGAATATACATCATCAGCCGAAACAATGCCGAAAGCTCCATAATATAAGTACATCCGCAAATTGCGCAAAGCACTACCCTTAACATCCTGCCCGTTTCAAAGTACGCAAGCATACAAAGTACAAGCACAATATTAATGAAACACACAAACACAAGCTGGAAAAATCCACTCCGTGCATACTCCGCATACGTATAGCCTTCGGGAAGTTTCATCCGTCCCATGAAAAGTCCGAAAACCTGAACAAGTGAGAACACCAGATAAAGCGCGCACACAAGCACACTGACCGTCACGGCAATGTACGTGTCAAAACCTTTTTCCCTGCGTACCGCCATATCATCAACAGCCTTAATAGCTTTTTTATCATTGCAGCTGCAAAACAGCGCATACGAAAGAAAGAACATCACCACCGCCCCAAATACCGCCGACGTGACATGGTAAATAAGGTCTGCAAGGTGAATTTCAATCCGAAAGGACAGCGCATCACGGACAAGATTGTAAAATACAGCATCCGCACTTCCGAGCAATAACAGCAGAATGCAGATCAGAGGCAGCGCAATGACAATCCCGATGGACACACATACAAGAATACGTTTTTTTTTCCGCACTGCGTTCGTCATGCTGCACACCGCCTTGCAGGCGTTTTAACTTTTTGCCTGCACTTATGTCATAAAAAGGTGCAAAAATCTGACTGATAATGCCAACTGCAATGTGAAAGAACCCTTTTAAGTGCGCCGCGATACTCCACCCTGACACGTCATGCCATGTCTGTAAAACCAGCACGCCAAACACGACCGACAACAGCGCTTTATTGAAAAACATCAGCACCCCGGAATCCGTCATGCAGTTTAATGCGCCCAAAACCAATGCCGCAGCCACCAAAAAGCGTCTGTACCAGGATGCCTTAACCCACAGCCCCTTCTCTCTTGCGCAGCTCTCTTCGTACTCTCCCGTATAATAGCCAAAATACAAGAGGGTTGCGCCAACGAAAAAAGGGTATGTGATTCCGGACGTATTCCGGTACAGGCAGAAAGTATAAAACAGCGCATAGAGGGCACTTCCCACGCCCAAATGCCGCAGCCGTTTTGCCTTTGCCTCAAGCGCTTTGGTTTCCTCAGGATTGTCTGCCTGCGGTACGTTTTTCACAGTCTGCCGATACTGCCATCCTTCCTTTACCGTACTATTGTCCATTGTTTTCTCCCCCTTCATTGGTACTGTTTTTATCTGCTGCCCCGTCGGGAACATACTCCAAAATATCGCCCGGCTGACAGTTTAATGCCTTGCATATGGCATCAAGCGTTGCAAGCCGCACTGCTTTTGCCTTATTGTTTTTTAAGATGGAAAGGTTTGCAAGCGTGATATCCACGTCGCCTGCAAGCTCCGTAAGACCGACCTTGCGCTTTGCCATCATCACATCAAGATTTATCATAATTGCCATTTTCCAACCCCCATGCGACCGTGTTATTCTCTTATATTGTCAAATCATTCTCAAGCTTGTAATCCACTGCCTTGTCAAACACAAACGCGAGCACCTTGCTGAACAGCCCCGCGATGACAAAAACGAGCACCAGCACGAGCATCGCAGCCGTCGTATATAAAAATGCGCGCAGCAGACAGACCGCCGCAATGATAAAGCTGTATGTACCCATGCGCTGAAGGCTCACCACGTTTTCCCGCACAAAACAGTCGTTGCCAAGCACAGTGCGGAACATTTTCCGGAGTTCCCCCAAAATCAGAACCGCAAGAATGCCGAGCACAAAATATATACTCACGATTTCAACATATCTGCCCTCAAAATCCTCAAAGTGAAAATATGCTGTCACCAGCTTTACAAGCCACGGCAGTGTGAGTGTCACCGCTATTCCCGCAAAAAACATGACGTCGAGCAGATACTTTGTAATTACTGCCACTGTTTCTTTTTTCATGTCATTTCTCCAATCCAAAACATTTTTCTGCTGTTTCTTTTGAACTTTTCCCTATCATAGCACGGTTAATATTGTTTTGCAATACTTTTTTATTGAATTTCGATAAATTTTTATTGTTTTATTTATCTTGTTTCTATTGCAAGACATAAAACCGAGCAGGGAAGCTTTCTTCCCTGCTCGTACGCAATTACAAATATTTAATTACCGAAGGAGCACCCTCTCAGAAAACATGATTCGCTTTCAATACACCGATTAGGATGACCGCAATAAACGCAATCACACAAAGAACAATAAACCGGTCCACCGACTTAACGGAGATATCCGGAAGGCGGTCATAAATCCCTTCAAACAGGCTGCCTCCTGACTGTTTATCCGTCTGCCCCTCTTTTTCCCGCACGGTTTCTGGCGCTGTATCCGTATTTCCTGTTGTCTCCTGCGCCGTCTTTGGTTCGCCGTTGCGCTTTTCTTCCATAACAGTCATATCCCTTTCTTATACTCTTTCAGTAAAATTATTTCTTCTGCAAATATTTTCTCAAGTCAAGTGCAACTGCAATGACAATAACAAGACCTTGTGCAATATATGTATAAGCCGGGTCAACACCGAGGAACTGAAGACAAATCTTTAAAATTTCGAACACCAATACGCCAATCAGGATACCACCGACACGTCCGACACCACCGTTTGCGGATACGCCGCCGATGGTACATGCAGCGATTGCCTCCAGCTCATAGCCGTTACCTGTTGCAGTTGACGCACCGCCTGCCTTAGCACCTACCAAAAATCCTGCCAATGCATACATACAGCCTGCCAAAACATAAATACGAATCAGGGAGGCCTTTACATTGACACCTGCAACCTGCGCCGCACTCTCGTTTCCGCCGATTGCATACATGTACTTACCATGACGGGTCTTATTATATAAAAACCAAAAATAAACGCCTACAACAACCGCAAAAATCATGAGATACGGTATCGGTCCCAGTGAACCGCTTGCAACCTTGAGGTAGCTGCTCTTATAACCGCCCATCGGCTGGTTGTTGGTAATCAGGGAGCAAAGTCCGTAAATAATCGTCTGCATACCCAGTGTAGCGATAAACGGGGGAACCTTCAGTGAAGAAACCACAACGCCGTTGATGCCGCCAAAGCATCCCATAATGACAACAACAATCACAAGCGCTACCGGCCACGGAATATCCGGCATCCAAGGAAGCATACGCGCGGAATAATCCAGGCTCTGCAGCAGCATCGCAGATAAACATGCTGCCAGACCTACCGCACGTCCTGCGGACAAATCCGTACCTTTCGTAATCAGACAGCCTGACACACCGCAGGCAATTATGAATCTGGGAGATACATTCACTACCAAATTCTTGAAATTGTTTAGCTTAAAAAAGTTCTTGGTCGTAAGTCCTGTCAGCAAAGCCAATAAAATAATCAAAATAATAATCGCATTATTGGATATGAATTTTTTCAAATTAAATGTTTTTTGCATGATAATGTATCCCTCCTTATTCAAACTGCGTTGCAAACGCCATGATATTTTCCTGATTTGCCTCATCTCCATTTACAAATCCGGTCACACGGCCGTCGCACATGACCATGATACGGTCCGACATACCGATAAGCTCACTCATCTCCGAAGAAATCATAATGATGCTTTTTCCCTGTTTTGCCATCTCCGCAATGATACAGTAAATCTCATACTTGGCGCCTACATCGATGCCTCGCGTCGGCTCATCCATGATAAAGACATCCGGATTGTTGGCAAGCCAGCGGCTAATCAGTACCTTCTGCTGGTTTCCACCGGAAAGCGACTGAATCTGTGTCTTGGAAGACGGCGTCTTGATGGAAAGCTTCGCGACATTGTCCTGTACAAGCTTTTCAATCTTCGCATCATCCAGCATAAATCCGCCAAGCAAATACTGGTTTAAAGAGGCAATGGAAACATTATCCGCAATGGACAGCACACCCAGAATTCCCGTAGCGCGCCGGTCCTCGGTCAGCATCGCAATGCCGTTATTAATCGCGTCCTTGGGCTGCGTAATTTTAATTTCCGCTCCGTTATAGGTAATCCTGCCTGCCGTGTGTGCCCTTAACCCAAATAGCCCTTCCATCAGCTCCGTACGCTGTGCTCCTACCAGTCCCGCTACGCCAAGGATTTCACCCTTGCGCAGTTGGAACGAAACATGCCGGAAGCTTTTTGGATTGATGGATGTAAAATCCTCCACCTCAAAAACAACTTCCCCGGGCTTATTCTCACGGGTCGGATATAATTCCGAAAGCTCGCGTCCAACCATCTTGGTAATAATAAAGTCCGTGGTCAGATCTTTTGCCGACCATGTACCGATGTACTGACCGTCTCTCATAATGGTCACTTCATCGCTGATGCGCAGGATTTCATCCATTTTATGGCTGATGTAGACAATGGAAACACCCTTACTGCGCAATTCGTTGATAATGGTAAAAAGCGCCTCCACCTCCGCAGCAGTCAAAGACGAAGTCGGCTCATCCAAAATCAAAACCTTACAGTCCGCGGAAACGGCTTTTGCAATCTCAACAAGCTGCATCTGCGAAACGGAAAGACTACCCAGCTTTGCCTTCGGGTCAAAGTCCAGGTGCACCTCTTTCAAAACCCTTGCCGCATCCTCATACATTTTTTCATGGTCTACCACCGACAGCGGTCCGACCTTTTTCATCGGGTAGCGCCCGACGTAAATATTTTCTCCGATACTTCTCTCGGGAATGGGCTGCAATTCCTGATGCACCATCGCAATACCGCGGTTGAGCGCGTCAAGAGGTCCCTTAATTTCTACCTTCTCTCCCTCATAGATGACTTCTCCTTCATCCATGTGGTAAATACCGAACATACATTTCATGAGGGTGGATTTGCCGGCGCCATTTTCACCCATCAAAGCATGAACCGTACCCGGCCGCAGCTTCAACTGTGCACCGCCTAACGCCCTGACACCCGGAAATGTTTTTACGACATCATGCATTTCCAAACGATACTCTGACAATTTGATAACCCCCTTTGCATAAAAAGGATGAATGCATACGTATGCATACGTTGCGCACTCATCTCGCAAAAAGCTTCGCTTTTTGTCTAAATAATTTACGCTGTCGCAATTTCCTATATGATAAAGGAAGTGCGTGCGCTAAATGCACACGCACTTCCAACGATTTCTCTTTCTATGATTTGTTTCTATGCCGGAAAGACAATTACTGGAAATCTGCTACGTTATCCGGAGTAACCTTTACATAGTCAACATAGATAGACTGCTCACCTGATGCATAAGTCTTGCCGCCTAACAGTTCCTCCATCGCTGCAACTGCGCCTTCTGCCTGACCCTGTGCGTCATTTAAAACTGTACCGGTCATGTTGCCTGCTGCCACTTCATTCAAAGCTGCGTCCAAAGCGTCAACGCCTACTAAATAGATGTCCTCGTTTACGGTACGTCCTGCTGCCTGAATTGCCTGTAAAGCGCCGATTGCCATATCATCATTGTTGCAGAAAACAACTTCGATTTCATCACCATACTGTGCTAAATCGTTCTGTGCGATTTCCTGTCCCTTGTTACGGTCCCAGTCACCACGCTGTAAGTCAAGCTGCTCTACTTCCATGCCTGCGTCTGTAAGTGCCTTTACAGAGAACTCTGTACGGTACTGTGCGTCAACGTTCTCCGGGTCACCCTGAATCATGATATAGGAAATCTTGCCGTCGCCGTTGATATCGCCCTTATTCGGGGTATCCAAAATCAGCTCGCCCTGCATTGTTCCTGACTGACGTGCGTCACATCCTACATAAACAAGCTTGTCATATGCGCTCATCTGCTCTGCTGTCGGCTCACGGTTAATAAGTACTGTAGGAACTCCCGCATCCTTTACGGTTGCGATAATCTGATCTGCCGCGGATGTCATAACCGGATTGATAATCAATGCGTCAACGCCCTGTGCGATGAAGTTGTTAATCTGATTATTCTGCTCTGCCTGGTCATTCTTGCCGTCCATAAATGTTACGGTGTAGCCCTTGCCTTCCAGAATTTCCTGTAAAGCATTTCGATATGTAGTCATGAACGCATCATCAAATTTGTAGATGCAGACACCAATCGTTCCGCCTTCTCCTGTTGTCTCCGCTACGCTTGCCGCAACGGTTTCCGCCTCGGTCTGTGCCGCCGCCTGTGTTTCAGCAGGTGCTGCTGCCTGTGTTTCAGCGGGTGCCGGTGTTGCCGGTGCTGCTGCCTGCTGTGAATTGCTGTTTCCGCACGCCGTCATGGATACCATCATCGTGGCTGCCATTGCGACTGCAATTACTTTTTTGGATAATCTCATAATTAAATCCTCCCTTATTCTGCCTGTTCGGCGTTTTTGTCATTTTTTTCCATTTTATGCTTTTTCTTTTGCACATAATGACTACTGACAAAATCATTGTATCGGATTCGGCATTCATTTTCCATAAAAAATTCTTGGAATATTTATTGATTTTCTTCGATTTGATTAATTAAAATTTCCTGGGACGCCCAATAATACTTTCCGTCCACTAGCGGATAATCCGCGGGCAGCGCCTCTCCAAGCGCGCAGCTTACCGCCAATGCCACGATTGCGCCGGCATAAGCTTCCTTATTTGCACTGACTGTTCCCAAAAGACTTCCGTTTGCAAGTGCCTCCAGTCCCTGCGTCGTCCCGTCAATTCCAATAATATTGACATCCGTAACCTGCGCGCGCTCCAAAGCGTCGATTGCCCCTAATGCCATATCGTCATTGTTGCTGATCACCAGTTCGATTGTGTCCGGATATTCCAAAAGCCACTGCTCCATCAGTGCGGAACCCTGACTGCGTTCCCAGTTTGCAATTCCCCCCGTAATCTTCTCAACAGGCACCCCGCCGTCCTTAAGCGTCTGGACCGACCATTCCGTACGGATCAGCGAATCCTGATGGCTTGTTTCCCCTTCCAGCATCACATAGCTGACGACACCGTCACCGTTTCTGTCAATCACCTCCGGATGCTCCTTATAAAGGTCTACTACCATCTTGCCTTGCAAAACCGCGGTTTCCTTCGCATCCACCCCGACATAATAAAGCTGCTCCCAGCGGTTCATATCCTCTTCCACCGGCTGACGGTTAAAAAAAATGACCGGAACGCCCGCCGTCATGGCACGGTCAATGATAACCGACGCGTCCATACGGTCCACAACATTAATACACAACACATCGCAATTTAAAGAAATAAAACGCTCCACCTGACTGTTTTGGATGTTCTGGCTGCCTTTGGCATCCTGAATGTCAAGCGTCACCTTAATACCGTTTTCCCGTTCATATTCTTTTGCCTTTTCTTCCAATAAATTGCAAAGATTCGTGATAAATGTATCATCCCCACGGTACAGACTGATTCCAATCCGGAGCGACGTTTTCTTCTCTTCCTTTCCGACGCTCTGGCAGGATGTCAGAACCATACACATGCAGACAATCAACAGCAGCAAAAGCCGCAGCTTCCTTCCCGTACTCATTTTCCCATGCTCCTTTCGACCTGTCCAACCCGTTCGGTTATTCAAGCTATTCAATCGGAAACAACAGCTTTTCATAATCCGGTTCCCGTAGGTTTTTCTTTTCAATATAATAAATATCCGCCGTAACGGGAATGCTGTCCGCCCGTTCCAATACCTGTACCGCCGCACGCACACTCAGATAGCCGATACTGAAATCATCCGTCACGCA
Organism: Lachnospiraceae bacterium UBA7110; assembly: GCA_002492295.1. Taxonomy (GTDB): domain Bacteria; phylum Bacillota; class Clostridia; order Lachnospirales; family Lachnospiraceae; genus COE1. The sequence goes on along the minus strand of DKYC01000058.1, from coordinate 13,631 downwards.
GATTCCGGAAATCCGTCCACTGTCCAGACTGTTGAGAATGGGCACCGTATTTCCCCTGCCGTAAAGACCGCCCACATGCTCAGCGGCAATCGGATTTTCGGCGAGAAGACCTGACACCTCCGTCAGGATTTCCGGATTTTCCGCAAAAAGAACAACCTTCTCATTTTCACCCAATGCACTCATTGCCGTCCGGAGCACTGTCTCCGGATCCCATGCGGTGACAAACACCGTGCGCCCTTTTTCGGAAAACACTGCGTCTGCACCTTTTAAAAACAGCCGGTCCATACCGCTTTGCCCTGCCGTATCCGTCAGCATCCAAACAGGACAGTCCGTCGGAATCTCGTTTTGCATTTCGTTCGCAAGCAGCTTTCCCATCCGCTCATAATCAATCAGAATGGTTCCGTCTCCGGGGTTCTCCATAATCTTTGGCTGCAAAAAAACCACCGGAATGGTCATCGCCTTTCCCATAACAAGCTCTTCATCCACCGGTACGACAATCAGCGCATCCGCACCGTCCTGCTGTTCCCGTTCCATCAGCTCCATTTGCTGACCGGAATCCGCTTTGTCATACAGCGTAATGAAATGGACATCCACGTTAAATTCCTTTGCCGCCTGATCCATGCCTTTACGGAAATTACTGTAATTGTCACTACGGTTGTCCTCTATAATAACCGCAATCTGATAAATTTTCCGCTCCGGCTCCCGGATAATCAAATCCGTCGAACACATGAGAAAAAGCACCGTCAAAAATGCCACATATAAAATTATCAGCCATCTTCCGCCCTTCCCTATCATTCCTGCTCCTTTTTTATGGTTTCCGCATAAACCTGCACCGGAAGACGTATCGTAATAGTTGTCCCCTCATCAGGCTCCGACCAAATCGACAGCCCGTAATCGTCCCCAAAATACAGCCTTATCCGTTCCATAACATTTTTCACGCCAATTCCGGAGCCCCGTTTGGAAGATACATGATGCTCCTCTCCCAAAAGAGCCGCAACCTGCTTTTCCGTCATTCCAAAACCGTTATCACGGACTAAAAACCGCAATTCATCCGCCTCCCGGTACACCTCCACGCGTATTTCCCCATCGCCGTCCATAAATTCCATGCCATGATAAATCGCATTTTCCACCAACGGCTGCAACATCAGCTTTAAGCTGACCAAATCCAGCACATCCTCTTTGGCCTCAATTTTGTATACAAATTTATTTTTAAACCGCATCTGCTGGATCATCAGGTAATTACGCACATGCTCCAGCTCATCCCTGACCGTAATAATGCTCCTGCCCTTGCTTAAGCTGATACGGAAAAACCGCGCGAGCGCCGTAACAACCTGAACCGCCTCCTGTTTCTGCCCATTTTCAATCATCCACACGATAATATCCAGCGTGTTATAAAGGAAATGCGGATTTATCTGCGACTGCAGAATATCAAACTCATTCCTGCGCTTGGATTCGTGCTCCGCCACAATGTCTTCCATCAGCGCCTTAATCCGCTTTGCCATATCTCCGATGGACCTGCCCAGATGCCTGATTTCATAGGAGCCGCCCATGTAAACCTCTGTGTCCAGTTCCCCTGCCTCTATGGCATTGACCGATTTCTCCAGCTTCTGAATGGGAATTGTGATTCTTGAAGAAATAAAGGTATTGATAAGGATTAAAACAAGCAGAAACGCCGCCAGCACAAACACCAAAAAAAGCCGCATTTTCAGGTTATTCAGGGACAGCCCCTTCTCCGGCGTCACGCTCAAAAGCTTCCATCCCGTATACCCTACCGACTTTACGTTGATATCCCGCCATTCCCCGTTATATTTTTCCCGGTATCTGCCATCCTGATAGTCCGCCGCCGCAACAGTGTTTTCTACAGCCTGTCCGGTTGCAATCATCTGCATTTTAGGGTGGTATATCAGCTCCCCGTCATTGCCGAGCATATAGAGATACCCCTGGTTGCCCAGCGTAATATTCTCCAAAATCTGCGCTAAGCTGTTGTAGCGGATATCAATCAGCAAAATGCCCTGCTCGGTAGAGGTTCCGTGCGTAATTTCGACTGCACGGGTCAATGTAATCACCCATCTGTACTGATTTTCATTGTTGTCGAAAATATACTGTACATGCGGCGTCGTAAAATGCAGATTATCCGTCCGCGCAAGCGTATTGGAAAACCATTCCTCCTGCGTCACGTCCAGCCCGGTCTTTAAGCGTGCGGCAGGCACGGATTCCAGCAGCTCCCCTTCCTTGGACAAAAGTGCAATGTTTGCGATGCTGTCCTTATTATTGTCATACAGCAGCGTAATCCGGCTGTTCAGCGATTCCTCACCCAAATCGGCATTTTTGATAACGCCGTAGTAAAGACTGTCCGACAGCTTCATAATCGTGCGCAGATACGAATCCACCGAACGGTTAATCTGCCCCAAAACCGCCTGATTTTCGTCCTGGACAGCGAGTGTCAGCTGCCGGGACATCTGCAGATAAAGAATTACCCCAATCAACAGGATAATTGCCAGGGCGCTGACCGTAAAATAAATAAAAACCATCGACCGGATGCTGCTCTTTTTCCCCTGTCCTACCGGTAAGTCCTGCTCCATAGCGCTCCTTTCTACTGACCGCTCTCCTGAGTTCCCCGATACTTTGTCGGCGAAACACCAAAGCGCTTTTTAAACACATAGCTGAAATAATTCTGCTCCTGATACCCTACTTTCTGGGCAATCATATATGTCTTGTCGTCCGTTTCGTTTAACAGTTCCACTGCCTTTTTCAGCCGTATCTCCGTCAGGTAGTTTACATAACTTTGTCCCGTTTCTTTCTTAAAAACAGTGGAAAAGTAAGCCGGACTCATATGCAGATGACGGCACAATGTCTCTACGGACAGCTCCGCATCCGCATAATGCTCCCTAATGTATGTTTTCGCCTCCTCGATAACCTTTCGCGTCGTATTGTCACGCTCCCGGTTCAGCGCCTCATTCATACGGCATGCCACGGGAATAATCCGCTCCGCAAATTCCGCCTTGTTGCAGATGCCCTCCAAAATTACCTTATACTGCTCCCTCGAGCCAAACATTACGTCAATATCCAAATTATACTGCTGCATCATCCGAAACAGGCAGTTTGCGATGGATAGCATATAAATCTGGTATTGTCTGGCATGAACCTTTGCGTCGTCCATGCACGCGGAGAGATTTTTCACCATCGCCTCAATCGTTTCGGGGGAACCGAATTTAATCGCTGTTGTCAGTTCTTCCTCGTCCTTTGCCTGAAACTGTAGTTTGCCCCGGTTTACGGGTTCCACGTCATTGATGTAAATCGGTTTTCCCCTGCCCACGATTGCACGGTATCCCAAAGCATCTACTGCTGCCTGGTAAGAACTGCCAATGTCCTGCAGCGCATCACAGCTGCGCCCCACGCCGACCGTAATCGCAATTTCCAGTAAGCGTCTGCTCTCCCTGCAGATATCATCAAATAAATTCATCAGTCCCGTTTGGGTATTGTTCCCGTCAATTGCCGCAATCACGGTAATTCCCTCCAGCGAAGAAAAAATTGCAAAGCGGCAGTATGTTTTAAGGCTGTCCTCGACCAGCCCGCGCACGGAAATGGGAATCAGCTCCTGATGCATGGAAAGCGCTTTCGTTTCCTCACATTCGACCTGTTCCACATGGATCACCGCCGCCAGCCATTTGCGCGCGTCCAAAATGTCAATGCCATACTCCCGCAGTCTTGGCACGACTGCCGTCACGTCCGCCGTCCGGTTGACCAAATTGTTCAAAAACAACTCCCGCAAAATAGGCAGACTTCCTAAATAACTCTCCCGCAGGGAGTCGATATTGCGCCGCTGTTCGATTTCCTTATCTAAACTGTCGCGTATCCTTCCTAAAATGACCGCTAATTCCTCTCCGTTGACCGGCTTTAGGATATATTCCGTCACTTCCAGCTTTATTGCCTGCTTTGCATACTCAAAATCATCATATCCGGAAAAAATCAAAACCTTCATGGAAGGATGCTTTTCGCGAATGCGCGCCGTCAGCGTTAAGCCGTCCATATAAGGCATCCGGATATCCGTGATGACGACATCCGGCTCCAACTGCTCTAACTTTTCCAGCGCCTCTTCCCCGTTCTCGGCATCGCCCACGACCACAAATCCCAGTTTCTCCCAGTCCATTTTACGGATAATCGCCTTACGTACTTCCTCTTCATCATCCACCAGCATGATACGATACGGATTCACGATACTTTCCCGCCTTTCTGTTTTTGCACACTTTTCTTTCATCATATCGTATCTTTGCAGTTTTTTCAATTGAAAATACTGCCGGTGCAAAAGACCATTTTTATATTCATAAAAAGAGCGCAAAATATTAAAGTACTATGTTATAATAAAGAGAAATAAACTGTCCAAAATTGACTTCAGTTTGCAGCGAAACAAGGAGTGATATTCGATTCTGGTTTACTTATGTGATGATTCCGAGAGTGATATTCTGCGGCTCGTGCATTATCTGAACGGATATGCAAAGCAACGGCAAATGAATTTTGAATTAAGGATTTTTTCTTCCGGCGAGGAGCTGCTTGCCGCGTTTGCGCAGGCAGATCCAGCTCCCGAACTGGTATTCCTGGATATTTTTATGGCAGAATTAAGCGGCATGGCGGCGGCCAGACAATTGCGGCAAAAAGGCTATAAGGGGGGAATCATCTTTACGACATCCTCATCGGGACATGCGATGGACAGCTATGAGGTGAATGCACTATATTATCTGCAAAAGCCCTATGACCGCCAGCATTTTGAAAATGCCATGGCGCGCTGCGGTGCCCTGTTGCAGAAAGCAAGACCGCATTTTACGTTTCAGCAGAGAAAAAAAGAAATGTCTGTGCCCTATGAAGATATTATTTTTTTCGAAACTGGAAAATCCCACACGGTCACGCTGCATACAGTGACGGGGATTTATTCCCTTCCCTGCGCACTCACACAGGTGGCAGAATGCCTGAAGGATGCGGGGTGTTTTCTTTGCGTAGGACGCAGTTTTCTGATTAACGTCAGGCATGTGGCGGGTCAGATTGGCAGTGACCTTACGATGTCCGACGGATCTATCGTTCAAATTCCCTTGCGCAGACAGCGGGAAATCCTAGAGGCTGTTGCCGGTCATGGTTTAAAATATTGAATATCCAAACAGCTTATGACATATGGGGGTGTGGGTGCCGTCGTTGTTGGATGTTGATTCTGCGCCCTCATGCCTGCACTCCTTTACGGTGACGGGACCGGTGAGGACGGTTCTAGACATAGTCGTTTCGCCCAACCCCTCACAGGCGAGAGGCTTTCCGTCCCTGTAATAGGCGCAGCCTGTGTCTTTGTCTAACAGGTCGGCAAGCGTACTGGTGGAAGCTGCCTTAATACCGTCATAAGTGCCAGCGGAGAGCTTGGCAGACTGCGTGCCGCCGATGTACAATCCATAATTGTCGTCGCTTGTGTTCTCTATGGACCTGTTCTCACCGGTATCAGATAGAACCGATTGATTTTCAGCACGCACACCATAGCCATACGCACCCCCGATAAAGGTTCCGCCTTCCAACGTCAGGATTCCCAAAATTACTTGGACGGAGTTTACGCCGCTGACCGTGCCACTGCCTGAAATTGTCAAATGAGGACGGTTTTCACCGGATACTACAATAGCTCTATCATTGCTGCTTATGTTGTGCCCGTTCAAATCCAGCGTAAATGTCCCGTTCTCTATCTTGATGCCTTCAGTAAGGCCGGGGCTTATCTCCACGTCTTTTTGCAGCATCACCGTTGCGCCTGAATTTTCCGCTGCAAACACGTCAGGCAGTTTTCCCGCATAGCGGGTACTTCCGTCGGACATGGATATCTTCGCTTCAGCAGTTATAGTTACTTCGATATCCTCCTGTGCATCTGCCATAGTCTCGTGTCCAGTGAATTTCTTTATTTTTCAACCCTTTCTTCCTAATTTCCGGAAAAACTTCCTAATTGTTATTTTTTATTGACATTTTCTCTTGACCTGATTTTATAAGTAGAAATTTTATGTGATGTGTTAAAGATTTCGTGCTTGATATGCATCAAAAAAACAGGGAAACAAATCTGAATCATCCGTTATTCCCCTGCTTTATTGCCGCAATATTTAATTTTCTATACTGCCATTTTACACTGTCTGTAGTCCTACAGACTGCCCTACCTCTGCTCTATTCCATTTCTTTCCTCCAGCGCCCTGCGTATCCCTTCCACGACCTTCTCCCACTCGTCACACACATCCGGATAAAGCACATTGATTTTTTCCATATCACCGCCTCTGCCCGCCAGTTCAAGCTGATAAAAATATCCGCCCAGCGCAGCCGCGCCAAGTCCGCGCGCCTCACCCTTCAATCCGTGGCACGCAGCAATCCAGGCATTCCAAAGCGCACCGCATTCCTCCGAATCCCCTTCATGCATACCGTTCCCCATAAAAACATTCTCATTCTGCAGCTTCCTTAGAATACCCTCCAAATTCTGACCGCGCGCTTCCTGCTGCCTTGCAAACAGCGCAAGCAGTTCCCGGTAAAAATCCGCATCCATATCCGCATAGCGCAGTCCCTCCTGCGTCTGAATGCCGCATTGCTCCAACTGTTCCATCCAGTCAGTTTCTTTTTGGTTCCCTCGCTGCGCCGTTTCCACAAGTCCTGTATTCTCCTGCGTGTCAAAGCATTGGCAAAGCAGCTTCTCCAGTTTCACCGGGTCAACCGGCTTTGTCATATAGCCCGCAAACCCTTCCGACAGATACATCTGCTTTGCCTCTTTTCCCGCATTCGCCGTCAGCGCAATCACCTTCGTATCCTGATTTTTTCCGTCCACTCCCTCCTTAATTTGACGCAGGGTTTCTATCCCGTCCTGCCCCGGCATCATATGGTCCAGTAAAATCAAATCATATTTCCTGCGCCTGCAAGCCTCCACAGCGGCAGAGCCGTCCGCTGCCGTCTCCACTGCTGCTTTTGTCCGTTTCAGCAGAAACGTAAGCACCTTGAGATTATTTGTGTTGTCATCCACCGCAAGAATCGTTTTTGTATGAAAGTCCGATAATTTGACCTGTTCCATATTCCCCTGCGTTTCTTCCATCCATGTGGCAATCTCCTCCTCTGCCGCCTCAATCCACGGAAGAAAAACCGTAAATACACTGCCACTCCCCGGCGTACTCTCGACCGTAAGGCATCCTCCCATTGCCTCAGTAAGCTGCTTTACAATGGCAAGACCGAGTCCCATACCGTCCCTTCCGCCCGTATTACTACCGCGTCCGAAATTTTCAAAAATCCGTGCAAGCTCCTGCTTTTCAATACCGATACCGCTGTCGCACACAGACAGCAAAAGCCGCCTGTTTCCCTGCTCGTTTCGCATTTCCACCTGTAACCGGACAAAACCACTGTCCGTATATTTGACCGCATTGGACAACAAATTAACCGTGACCTGAAGAAGATGGGCCGCGTCGCCAATCAGGTATCTGTTTTTTGCCGCCACATTCTCCTTATCCACAACCGTAAAGGAAAGCCCCTTTTTCTGTGCCTGCGGACGCATCAGCTCCTCTGCATGCTCCAGCACCGCACAAAGCAAATAGGGTTTGCGTTCCACCGTAATCGTTCCGCTCTCCAGCCTTGACGCATCCAAAATCTCATCAATCAGGGACATCATATGCTCCCCCGCAACCGATACCTCCTTTGCATAACCTTTCACCTGATTTTCCCTGCTCTCGCGCAAAATCATTTCGTTCATGCCAAGCATCGTATTCATCGGCGTGCGCAGTTCATGGCTGACACGCATCAAAAACTGTGTCTTTGCCTCGTCCGCCTCTTTGAGCTTTTGCATGGTTAAAACCGGCTGTGTCTGATCGACAAACCACAGCATACGTCCATTCTTTTCACCGTTCTCAATAATATCCTCCATGCGCAGCTCATAAACGCTCTCGCCTACGCGCAGCAAGTGCTCCTTCCCTTCCATAAGCCTTCTTATTTCCTGATAACTGCCAATGCTGCTGTCTTTTCGAATGTTGGGAAACAACGCGTCCATTCTATGATTGACAAAGACGACCGTATCCTCCCTGTCAAGAATAATCAGCCCCTCACTCCCATGGTTAAACGCATTGTCAACCGCCGCATGGAGCGAGCCAAAATAGTGGTAGCGTACCATGGCAATCATCATGCAGAACATGCAAAAAGTCATCGCAATCACAATCGGATTATAACTTCCAAACAGACCTCCCCGCTTTAAGAGCAGCGCTCCCGCCAGCACGCCGATTCCGACCGCAATGTATAAAATCCTTTTTTTCTGCAACGGTCCGCTTTTTTTATAATGCACGGCGCACAAAATCAAAATTGTAAAAATGACACAATCCAAATGCATAAAATGGAGATACCAAAGTATGCCTCTTCCTACCTTAATCCTGTTATACATCCCGTCCGTCAGGATTTCCATCGAGGTATAGAAAAACCTGTGATGTTCCGCCGTAAAGATGCCAATCAGCACAAACGTATTGCACACCGCCTCCAGTACATATACCCACACCGGTATCGGAATTTTCACAAACGCCGAAATAAACCACAACAGCGATACCAAAAGCCCCGCCTGTCCCAAATATTGCACACATAAACCGGAAAGCGCCTCACCCACCGTATCCGCATGAACCAGCTCCAATTGAATCCCGATGACAAAAACCATCGAAAAAACGTTATATAAAATAAAGGCTGTCTGCGCCCTTGACGGCTGCTGCCGCAGAATAACCGCTAAAATAAAAAGCATGAGCAAAACCGCAGTGATGTTTACCGTTTGCAAAAATAACAGCATATTTTTGTCCTTTCCTCATTGGTTTTCCTTATTGCCTGTTTACACGAATACAGCATTCCGTCATATGACATCAATCTGACACATCTTCATCGCCGCAAGCGCATTCTCATGGCTCTCAGGCGTCACGCCCGCGCAGCACTTCTCCACAACACTGATATTGACCTCAGGAAGCACCGCCTTAATTAAAAGCGCATTGGAAATAACACAAATATCCGTACACAGTCCAATCAGAGTCACAGTTTCCAGCATTTCAATTGACTTTAAATATTGCGCAAGCTGCACCGAACCAAACGTCGGCTTATCAAACACCTTTCTGTCGTCAATGCGCAGCGCCTCAAGCTTTTTGTCCAACTGCCACCCATCCGTGCCCTTGATGCAATGCGGCACAGGAAGCTTCTTCCCCTCCTGCGTTTCCAAATAATTGTCAAAATGCGTGTCCCTTGTGAAAACAACCTCGCCGTCAAAGCCTTTTATCAGCTCGGCAACCTTGTCCACAATCGCTGCCGCCTCCTTTGTTCCAAGCGCCCCATCGATAAAGTCCTTCTGCATATCCACCACAACAAGTACATTTTTCTTATCACTCATGCCCTCACTACCTTTCTTTTTATTTCTTCCGCTAATTTACCGCTTTGTCAAAATGCTGATAATCCTTTAAGCTCTTCCAATCCCCGCCCCACCGGAACCCATGTTCCGTAAAAAGTCTGTAACACAAATCGTCCCTGTCGATTTTATGGGGAAAGTCCTTATTACGGTCGGCATATTCGTCACTGCCCTCTGGAAAGCTTTGGGAGCTCCCGTCGGCATACGTACGCACGCAGGGATTATAAAACGGATTTATGTCAATCGCCAGTCCATAGCTGTGTTTTGACAGGTTGTCAGAGCCCTCCACCGTCCGGTAATTAAAGCAGGAAGTGTTGTTTGCCTGCATTGACAGTTCATCATCCCCACCGTATTCATCCACAAGCACCATGCGCTCAATCGGATATTGATTCTCATAAAGCTTACGCATAACCGCAAGCACATCATCCGCAATCGCCTTGTTGACAATCAGCTCACCCACATGTGTTTCCCCGTCAAAACCGATGTGCAGCACTTGCAGATAACGCAAATCCTCCAGCGAAATATCCCCGTTCTCCACATAAGAACAGCCGATAATTCTCTCGTATACCCCGTCCGATATCGGTTCCGCCGTAAAGTATAAATCCGGATTTGCATTTTGTGGCTGAATCTCCACGGCAGTCTCCATTTCTGACACCTGTGTCATATTTTCAACTGCTGACATAACAGGATCCTGTTCGGAAAAAGGCTGCGTTTCCTCTGACGCAGGCGGCAGAACCAGCGGCTCATCATCCCCTGACGCATAAATTGCAATACACACACTAAGCAGCATAAGGGAAACAATGAGTGCCACAATCACCATCAGCTGCTTTTTCCTGTTTTTATTTTTCATCCAGAATTCATCCTCCCTTTTGCACATCCGTTTTTCCAAATTGCATTACCGTCCCTAAGTATACTACAAAATGCGCAAAATGTCATGGATTTATGCAAAGGTTTAAGAAAGGCTCTCCATCCAGCCCCCTTTTTTGAAAATCACCAGCGAAATCAAGAGCCGCACCCCCTCCTCAAGCGACAGCAGCAAATAGACATACGGTATCGAAAGCCGCAGCACAAACGCCGCAAGCAGCCCAAGCGGCACACCAAACAGCCATGTCCCAATAATGTCAACCCACATCACGTAATCCGTCCTTCCGCCGCTGCGGATAATGCCGCCTCCAAGAATCATATTGCAGACCTTCACAGGCGCAAGCGCTGCAAATACCATCAGGATTTTTACACAAATTCCACGCACTGCATTGCCCACGTTGTAAATCATCACGTAACCCGGCGCAAGCAGGAGCAGCAGCACCGACAGCAGCAATGCACCGAAAAAGCCATACCGCATCAGACGTTTCCCATCCGCGTACGCCTTGTCGTAGTCCCTGTTTCCAAGCGACTTGCCAACCAAAATCCCCGCAGCCTGCGCCAGTCCGCTCAATGCACCAATGAAAAGCCCCTGAACCGGACCTGTCATCGTCATTGCCGCACATGCATCCGTCCCAATCCTTCCGTAAATTGCCGCATACACATTCTCACCCGCGCTCCACAAAAATTCACATACCAAAACAGGCGCAAGGATTTTCACAAACTGCACCGCGTCCTGCCTTTCGGACTTTTCGCCGCCTTTGTTCCGCATACTGTCTCTCGCCGGACTGCCACAAAGGAACAGCAACGTCAGCACACATGCTCCTGCCTGTGCAATCACACTCGCAGCAGCAGCCCCACGCACACCCATCGGAGAAAAACCGCACCTTCCAAAAATCAATACATAATTTAAGCCCGTATTCAGTGCTACCCCGAAAATCCCCGCAATCAATGGTAAAGACGCGCGCTCCGCGCAGCGCAGCAGCACCGACACAATTGCCGTAACCGCCATCGGGAAAAATGACCACGCATAAATCCGCAGATACGCTTCTGCCGTTTCGCACGTCCTTGCATCCTTTGTATAAAGCGACATCAGCCTGTGTGCAAGCATCTCACACAGCAGCAGAAAAACTGCCGCTGTCAGAAGCGAAAGCAGTAAACTTCTGCGAAAGCTGCTGCCAAACGCCCGCTCATTCTTCTGCCCGCTATACTGCGCCAGCAGAATCCCTGCAGCAGCAGCTACCGCGCCAAGCACCACCGAATAAATTCCCGCAAATTTCCCGGCAATCCCAATCCCCGCTATGCTCACGCTCCCAAGCTGCCCAATCATAACTTGGTCAACCATGCTAAATGACGATTGAAGCAGCGACTGCAGCGCAACGGGGAGGGCAATGCGCACAAGGCTCCTTTGAAACTCCTGTTCCTGCATTTTCCCTTGTGTCATACGCACGCCACACTTTCCCGCTCCACAAGTAAAACACGCAATACCTGCACAGGCTTTGTCTCTTCTCCCGCTTTGAGCCTTTGCAGTGCCGTAACCGCCATTTCGGCGCGCTCGCCCGCATCCTGTCCTACCGTTGTCAGCCGCGGATAGACGCACTCGCAAAGCCCCATATTGTCAAAACCGACAATTGAAATATCCTTTGGAATCTGTATCCCCCGCTCCTGCAGAAAATGCATGAGCTCGATTGCATAGGTATCGGAAACGGCAAAAATGGCGGAATAGCGCATTATTTTCATTAAATTTTTTTCATAAAATGCATGACGCCGCGCCGCCGTAAACGGAACCTCCAAAAAGTCCACCGCCGCACCGTTCATCCCCGCCCGGCAACCGTCCATACGCTCCTTGTCCGTACAGACATTGTTATCGGAAATACATAATACTTTTCGATGTCCCTTTTCATACAGGTATTTTCCCACCTGTACGCCGCCATCGTAATTATCAATAATGAGGTTGCAGATGCCTTTATTGTTTTCAAAATATCCGTCATACACCACAAACGGGATATGCATGTTCTCCCGCAGGCTTTTGTAATCGCTCTCGCAAAATCCAATCAGCACAAGCCCTTCCATATTCCACATGGACGCAAACCGGATAATGTCACTCCACTGCGTTGTTGTCCTCACCATCATGAAATATCCTGCCTGTTCCAATGTAAAAAGCAGCGCATTTAAAGATGCCGCAATAAAGGCGTCCTCAAGCACTTTGTTTTCATACTTTTCGTGATTATTTACAACAACGCCTACGATGCGTGAATTGTTCTGCGAAAGCAAAATACCTGCCATGCTTGGAACGTATTGGCGTTTTTCGAGCAGTTCCTGCACACGTTTTACCGTTTCCTTTGAAATTTTTTTGGTCTTTCCATGAATAACATTTGACACGGTTGCGGTACTTAATCCAAGCTCCTCTGCAATGTCCACTATCCGTACGCGGTTTTGTTCCATTGTCGTTCCCTCTTCCTGTGTATTTTTTATTATTGTAACAGGATTCAGTTGATTTTACAATGGGTTAAACGCATAACCTAAATGATGGGACCCCAAAATAGCTTTCCACGTAAAAAGGCTTCTGGAGAAAGTAAACAGTATCTACCGGTTACCATCTTTACCCCAGTAAGCACAATGAAGTCGCTGAAAGGCTTAATCAATTAATAGTACCAAATTAGTACCACAAGGCACAAGTTAAGGGCGAACCCATAACGGGAACGCCCTGTTTTACTGTATTTCTTAATTACTCAATAATTGTAGCCACACACCAGAACCAACAGTACGTCCGCCCTCACGGATTTCTGTGGGAGAAATCGCTGTGTTTTCAAGTGATTTTTAGGGCATTTTCGGCGTTTTTTCTTTGATATGCACATTATATCTGACGTTTTTGGAATTTTTGTTATCATGGTGTTATCACGAAGCATTAAATATCCAGTAAACATATTATCTATCCTCTCATCAAAAAGCTAAACGCTGTTTCACTTTTTGAATTTCCGAAACACTGTTTGGGATTTTATTCTTATCCTTTTAGCAACCTATATCTCCTTGTCCTATTTGCACCAATAATCTCTATTTTATATGAATTGCCTAATCACTGTTTAGGCAATTCATTTTTTGAAAAATTATTTTAGTCACCTTCTGACAAATTCGTAACAATACGATAAACGATATTGTTGGTACTCCCCTCTGCCACTATATATCTTGTACCTGTGAGTATTTTAAAATATCTTCGCACTGTCGCAGCAGACTTGCCCGTAACCGTTTCTGCTTCTTTAGGAGTGATTTCTCCATGCTCTTCCATAAAACTAACAATTGTACTGACTTTATTATAATCTTTTTGCGCCAAAACTTCGCTCAAACTTCGCTCATTTTTTTGAGCGAAGTTTTC
>DKYC01000073.1:3949-4109 GCA_002492295.1 Lachnospiraceae bacterium UBA7110 | reverse complement strand
TATACACATAAACCTTCGGAATGTCAATAATAAAAAGAATAAAAAAATATTGTAGAAAATTAAAAGAAAATATTGACAATTGTCAGACTATTTAGTATATTGTATATAGGTTCGTGACAACTCCATCACGAACGAATCACTTAACTCTTTTTCAATATAG
>DKYC01000073.1:3337-3578 GCA_002492295.1 Lachnospiraceae bacterium UBA7110 | reverse complement strand
CAGTATCCTCCCAATTCTTTACTGTCGGATCGGGACTTTCTTTATTTTTGTCAGGTTCTCTTTTTTCCTCCAATAAACGGTTAAAATATGGTAAACTATATACAAAAGATGATTAACACAAATATTATAAAGATGATTGACGTAACTGTTCAGCACAGGATTTAGTATTTGATTCAAAATCCGTATGAAAACGCGGTGGAAGCGAGGCGGCAACCCGACCACGAAGTGGTTTTTGCATGGG
>DKYC01000073.1:658-3059 GCA_002492295.1 Lachnospiraceae bacterium UBA7110 | reverse complement strand
ACCACGAAGTGGTTTTTGCATGGGTTGATGATGGAACTATGAAGGTACTGAATAGTTACAGATTTCAAGATGGAGGATATGGAATGGAACGGGCACTGATTGTAGGTGTTAATATAAACAGCGACAAAAGAAGCGCTTCCGCGTTCGGGCTTGCTATGGATGAAATGGTCAGTCTTGTAAAAGCGTGTGATATGCAGCCTGTCGGAAGAATCAGCCAGAATATGGAGCGTGCCAATACGGCGACATATATCGGCGCCGGAAAGGTGGAAGAGGTGCGCGAAATGGCGGCACAGTTAGAGGCGGAACTTGTAGTGTTTGACAACGGACTTTCGCCGATACAGCTTAGAAATCTGCAAAAGATATTGGACTGTCCCGTGATTGACAGGACAACATTGATTTTGGAAATTTTTTCGACAAGGGCGCAGACAAGGGAGGCAAAGCTTCAGGTAGAAGTGGCGCGCCTGCAGTATATGCTCCCAAGGCTTGTGGGGCTCCACGCGGCGCTTTCAAGGCAGGGCGGCGCTTCGGGGGCGATGAGCAATAAGGGCGCCGGCGAAAAGAAGCTGGAGCTTGACAGAAGGCGTTTGGAGCAGCGTCTTACAGGCTTGAAGCGCGAGCTTGAGGAAATATCGGGGGAGCGCAGGACGCAGCGCAGGATGCGGGCAGAATCGGGACTTCCGAGGGTGGCGCTTGTCGGCTACACAAATGCTGGCAAGTCAACAGTCATGAATATGCTGTTGTCCGCATATGTAAGTAATGAGGAAAAGCAGGTGCTGGAAAAGGATATGCTGTTTGCCACGCTGGACACTACGGTAAGACGGATTGCCCCACCTAAGGAAAATGCATTCCTGCTTTCGGATACTGTCGGTTTTATCTCAAACCTTCCGCATAACCTTGTAAAAGCATTTCGTTCGACGCTTGAAGAGGTGAAGGAAGCCGACCTTTTGCTTCAGATTATTGACTATTCGGATGAAAACCACCGGGAACAGATGAAGGTGACAGCGGATACGCTGCGGGAACTTGGTGCGGGGGACATTCCGGTGATTTATGTGTTCAACAAAGCGGATCTTTGCGGAATGGGGGAATTTGCGACCATACAGGGTGACGATAAAATCTATATGTCTGCAAAGTCGCAATGTGGAATCGATGCGCTTCTGACAATGATTTCGGGAAAGCTTTCGGGTGGCTATCAGGACTGTAAGCTGTTGATACCGTATCAGCGCGGCGAGCTTGTTTCTTATTTAAATGAGAACGCGGTGGTATATGAGATGCAGTATCGGGAGACAGGCGTTTATTTGGAAGCAAATGTAAGGAAAAGAGACGCGGGACGGTTCCGGGAATACCTGCTGTAATTATATGGAAAAAAATTCCTTTGGTGAATGTTCACAATTTATTTAAACTTTGATAATAAAAATATGTTATTGTATACAAAAGACACCAATGACAATTTTTAAAAAATTAAAGGATAAAGAAATGATGAACAGATTTAAGGGAAGGAACCTGTTTTTTGCTGTAGGGGTGGCGGGAGTCATTTTATTAAAAATCGTATCATGGAACAGTAAGGCATTCAGCGATTGGTATGTCTCTTACATATTTCCGGTCTGGCTTAATACATATGCGCGGCTTACAAGCCTTGTGCCCTTTTCGGTGGGGGAAATTATGCTTGTGCTCGCGGTGCTGATTACCCTGTTTGGAATCGGTTTTGCCGTCCTTAACCTGCTTTGGAAAAACAAATATAAAAACGGCGTAAAACGCTTTGGAATAATGTATGCATGGCTTGTGCTTGCGGTATCCTATATTATGACGTTAAACTGTTCCATTTTGTATCATGCGTCAAGCTTTTCCGAGAAGTATATGGGCTGTGACGAGACAAAGAAGGATAAGGGTACGCTGATTGTGGATGCTTCAAATGATGCGGTGGCAAGGGTGCGCACGAATGGCTATTCCAAGAGGGAGATTGCGCTTTTGCGGGATTTTATCGTGGAGCGGTGCAATACGCTTTCGCAGGAGGTGGCGCGTGATGAGAATGGTGAGCCGTACTATGACGGAAACCTTGTGGAAGCGTCCAGGGATGCGATGCGGACGCTCGGCGCGGATTATGGGCAGCTTTCCGGTTTTTATGTGACACCGAAATATCTGACCTGCTCGGAGTTTTTCAGCCAGCAGTATATCATGGGATATTATTTTCCGTTTTCCCTGGAGGCAAACATCAATTCAGTCATGTACGTTACAAATGTAGCGCCTACAGTGTGTCACGAGCTTGCGCACACAAAGGGATTTATTAATGAGGATGACGCAAACATGATAGGTTTTCTTGCGTGCATCCGTTCAGAGGATCCGTTTTTACAGTACTGCGGGTATCTGAGTGTTTTGAGTTATGTAAACTCTGATTTTTACGAGT
>DKYC01000073.1:0-372 GCA_002492295.1 Lachnospiraceae bacterium UBA7110 | reverse complement strand
TCTGATTTTTACGAGTCAATCAATAAAGACAAGGCGGCGTACCGGTCGCATGTGCGCATCAGCGATACGGTGGCAGGAGATAACATTTTCCTGACGAAAGAAGACTGGCAGGCGGTTGAGAAAAAAGCGGTTGTGAAAACGGAAACGGTAAAAAAAGTATCCAATACTTTTACGGAGACAACGTTGAAATTAAACGGCGTGGAAGAGGGGATGCAGCAGTATCATAAGGTTGTGGAACTTCTTTTGGCATATTATGACGGGGAACTGTATTGAATAATGTTGGGGAAGGAATAAAACGATAAGATGGGAGACATTATTTCATATGTTTATGAGTATGGGGGCTTTACCTTTGCGGAAAAGCCCTTTTGTGAA
>DKYC01000137.1 GCA_002492295.1 Lachnospiraceae bacterium UBA7110 | reverse complement strand
CAAAAAAAGAAAATTGTATATACAATTTTCCCTTTTTTTGTATTCTTTTGAATTTTATTTTTATTTATTAAATTCAATCCACAGGATTTTAGATAAATCACATGCAAACGGTGCCATTAGGACAATCAATTCCCTGCAGATTCGGGTTACTGCCTCATTCCTGCCACCCCGTACGTCCGTTTTTTTTGTACCGTCATCCGGTTTTCCATCCGAATCCTTCTTTGGTACCGCCGTATCTATGGCATGCGTCCTAACAGCTGTCACAATCTCTGCAATCTCCAGCTCCTTTTGCAGTACATTCAAAAGCTCCATCAGCGCGGATACAATATTATGACGGTTTGGCATTGTATTTCCCCTGCCGATACAGACCTCTATTTTTTGTCTTGCCCGCTCCAGTGCGCCCTGCATTGCATTAAGCTGTCCACCGGACAGTGTACCATAGCCACCCTGCCTGTTCCACGATAATGCCGCGAGAATCAGCCGTCTGTACCTGCCAAGAAACTTATACATCCCTTCCAGCGCACCTTCATTCCAACTTTCATAAAAAGGCGCATCCTGCTCTTTTGGCGTATTTTCAAAAAGAAGGTAAAGCCGCAGGCAGTCCGTCCCGTAATCCATAATCAGGTCGTCATCAAACACTTTGGCGCCAGTTTGACTAATCCAGTCAAACAGTATCTGAGCCTGACCGCTTTGATATAAGGGGCTGCCGGGAATATCATATCCTGACAGCCTTTTTGCATTGTATTCCGTTTCCCTGTGATTAAGCGGTGTTAATATTTCGTCCATCTCTACTTCACTACGATATTCAGGATTCTTCCCTTGACATAAATTTCCTTTACAACTGTTTTTCCTGCCATAAGGTCCGCGATTGCTTTGATTCCATGCGCCTTTTCCTTCACGGAATCCTCCGCCTCGTCAAGACCTACCATGAGCGTTGCCTTCACCCTGCCGTTAATCTGCACCGCAATCTCCACATTTGCCTCAACCGTCTTTGCCTCGTCAAATTCCGGCCACTTCTGCTGATATACCCTGCCTTTTCCCGGATAATTGATTTCCCAAAGCTCCTCCGTTATATGCGGTGCAACCGGATTTAACAAAAGAAGCAGTGTCGCATACTCCGCCCTTGTCACGCTGTTTTCCTTATAAAAATCATTGACAAGCGCCATCATCGCAGCAATCGCCGTATTAAACTTTAAGGCTTCAAAATCGTTTGATACCTTCTTAATGGTCTGATGCATCCTTGTCTCAAACCCGGCGCGGTACCCATCGCCGTCAACCAGCATCTCCTGAAGCTTCCATATCCTGTCAAGGAACCGGCGGCAGCCCTTTACGCCCTCCATACTCCATGCCGCGGAAACATCGAAAGCGCCGATAAACATCTCATATGTCCGCAAGGTATCCGCACCATAATCGTTAACAACATCATCCGGATTGACGACATTCCCCAGGGACTTGGACATCTTTACAATCGGATGCTCCGCCATCTCCCCGAATTTTTCAACCAACGCCTTTCTTGCTTCTTTTTCACTGCCATACTGCTCAATCAGCCTTTTTTGGTCCTCCGCGGTCTGATTGACAAAACTGTGCGGATTCAGTCCTAAAATCATGCCGTGGCTTGTACGTTTTTTGTATGGCTCACTGCACGAAACAAGTCCCTGATCATAAAGGAACTTATGCCAAAATCTTGAATATAACAAATGCAGCGTCGTGTGCTCCATCCCGCCGTTATACCAGTCAACCGGCATCCAGTAATCAATCGCTTCCTTACTTGCAAAGGCATCCTTATTGTCAGGGTCGATATACCGTAAAAAATACCATGAAGACCCCGCCCACTGCGGCATCGTATCTGTCTCCCGCTCCGCCTTGCCACCGCATCTGGGGCACGTCGTTTCCACCCAGTCGCGCATTGCCGCAAGTGGCGACTCGCCCGTGTCGGTCGGCATATAGCTGTCCACCTCAGGAAGCTTTAACGGAAGCGCGCTCTCGTCAAGCGGCACATATCCACAGTGCGGACATTTTACAATCGGTATCGGCTCGCCCCAGTAACGCTGGCGGGAAAATACCCAGTCGCGCAGCTTAAAGTTAACCTTCCGGTGTCCGATTCCCTTCTCCTCAAGCCATTTTATAATCGTCTCCTTTGCATCCTTTACCTCTAAACCGTTCAAAAAGTCCGAGTTGCATAACGTCCCCGTCGCCACATCCGTAAACGCCTCATTCTGCACGTCTCCGCCTGCCACAACCTCTATAATCGGAAGCCCGAACTTCTTCGCAAAATCCCAGTCTCTTGTATCATGTGCCGGAACCGCCATAATCGCACCCGTTCCATATGACATCAGTACATAATCGGAAACCCATACCGGAATTTCCTTATTATTAACGGGATTCACTGCTGAAATCCCGTTCAGGCAAACACCCGTTTTATCCTTTGCAAGCTCCGTACGCTCGAAATCCGATTTCTTTGACGCCTGCTCACGGTAGCCTGCCACCTCGTCATAATTTGCGATATCCGCCTTATATTTTTCAATCAGCGGATGCTCCGGTGAAATGACCATATAGGTTGCGCCAAACAGTGTGTCTGGTCTTGTCGTATAAACGGTCAGAACCTCATCCTGATCCTTAAGCTTAAAATTGACCTCAGCGCCCTCGGAACGTCCAATCCAGTTTTTCTGGGAAACCTTTACTTTTTCAATATAGTCAACGTCATTTAAGCCGTCAATCAGTTTGTCCGCGTATTCCGTAATCTTAAGCATCCACTGCGACTGCATCTTTCGGATAACCTCCGAACCGCAGCGCTCACAGACGCCGTTTACAACCTCCTCGTTCGCAAGTCCGACTTTGCACGACGTACAGAAATTAATCGGCATTTCGCTTTTGTAGGCCAGCCCCTTCTTAAACAGCTGTAAGAAAATCCACTGCGTCCACTTATAATAATTTTCATCCGTCGTGTTAATCTCCCTTGACCAGTCAAAGGAATAGCCGAGCGCCTTTAACTGCTCCTTGAAACGTGCCACATTATTCTTCGTGACAATTTTGGGGTGAATTTTATTTTTAATGGCATAATTTTCCGTAGGAAGTCCAAACGCGTCCCAGCCCATCGGAAACAGCACGTTGTAACCCTGCATCCTGCGCTTTCTTGACACAATATCCATCGCCGTGTACGGTCTTGGGTGACCGACGTGTAAGCCCTGCCCTGAAGGATACGGAAATTCCACAAGCGCATAGTATTTTGGCTTCGTCTTATCAATCCCGACCTTAAATGCCTCCTCGTTATCCCATATATCCTGCCATTTCTTCTCAATATCCTTTGGAGAATATTCTCTGCTCATATATTTTACTCCTTTTATTCGTTAATTTTTTCACATTATGTAAATGCTTCTTTTCCTCGCCTGTAAAAACAAATACTGCCACCGCGGCGATAAGCCGGGTTATGTCATTGTGCGCATTGGCACAAAGAATGATCATCTATCTAGGACTGCTGTCGCCAGCAGCCTCAAGCGACCTACCTGAAAGCAGATCGGGCAAATCTGTCGCTCTCTGTTTGGTCTTG
>DKYC01000124.1:4096-4256 GCA_002492295.1 Lachnospiraceae bacterium UBA7110 | reverse complement strand
GGAGATTAAAAAGGTGGACGGAATCAAGGACGGACTGTTTTCAAAAATAAAGGATTATATTACAATATAAAAATGACATCTGTGTCATAAAATTGAAGTATCGGAAAGGCATGGTTATGAAAAATGGCGAAAAAAATTTTGGTAGTAGATGATGAAAAAC
>DKYC01000124.1:0-3793 GCA_002492295.1 Lachnospiraceae bacterium UBA7110 | reverse complement strand
TTTGGTAGTAGATGATGAAAAACTCATTGTGAAAGGAATCCGGTTCAGTCTTGAGCAGGACGATATGGAAGTTGACTGCGCATACGACGGTGAGGAGGCGCTCGAGAAGGTACGGGCAAAAAAATATGATATTGTGCTTTTGGATATCATGCTTCCGAAGCTGAGCGGTCTTGAGGTATGCCAGCAGATACGGGAATTTTCCAACGTACCGATTATCATGCTTACGGCAAAGGGGGATGATATGGATAAAATCCTCGGTCTTGAGTACGGTGCAGACGATTATATTACCAAGCCATTTAATATCCTTGAGGTAAAAGCAAGAATCAAGGCAATCATGCGCAGGACTGTGGGAAAATCCGAGCCTGAGAAAAAGACACAGGTGATAGAGGCAGGCGACTTAAAGCTGGACTGTGAGGGAAGGCGTCTTTACATAGCGGGTAAGGAGGTCAATCTGACGGCAAAAGAGTTTGACGTGCTTGAGCTTTTGGTTTTGAATCCGAATAAGGTCTACAGCCGCGAAAATCTGTTAAAGCTCGTGTGGGGGGCGGATTATCCCGGGGACGTGCGTACGGTGGACGTACATATCCGGAGACTGCGGGAAAAGGTGGAGTCAAACCCAAGCGAGCCGAAGTATGTGCACACAAAATGGGGCGTGGGATATTATTATAAATAGGAGAAAAACAGACGGTGGGAAAGGCGAAGCTTATCAAGATTTTTAAAAGCCTGAAAACAAGGATTTTCTGCATTGTGATTCTTGCGGGGATAATGCCGTGTATCATACTTCATTGCGGTATTCTTGAACGGTATATGGACAATGCCGTATCGGTACGGACAAACGAGGTGCAGACGCAGGTTAAGATTATTGCGGATCATCTGCTCACCTATAATTATCTGTTTGACAATACGAATGAGGTTGTCAATGCGGAGCTGTCGCAGATTTCCAATCTTTATGACGGGCGCGTTCTGGTAATTGACAGCAACTTAAGGATTATAAAGGATACCTACGCGGTCAGCGAGGGAAAGACGATAATTTCGGAGAATATTATCAAATGCTTTAAGGATGGCGTATCAACAAATCATCTTGAAGGAAAAAAATATATCGAGATTATTGTGCCGATTGAAGAAAAACTTGCGGACAGTTCATCGCGCATTGTAGGCGTGATGCTTACGAGTGTGTCGACTGACAGTATTATCACCAGCTATGAATACATAAAAAGCAGGGCATACCTGCTGGAAATGTGCGCGCTTGTGGTTGTGTTTGGTATGGCATATTTTTTGAGCCGGAAGCTTTTGAAGCCGTTTGAGCGTATTACGGAAGCGATTAATGAAGTAAAAAACGGTTTTACGGACGAAGAGATTGACGTACGTGATTACACGGAGACGGAGCGTATCGGGGACGCGTTTAACCAGATGCTCGGCAGGATGAAGGTTTTGGATGATTCGCGGCAGGAATTTGTGTCAAATGTTTCCCATGAGCTAAAGACGCCGCTCGCGTCGATGAAGGTGCTTGCCGATTCCCTGCTGACACAGGAGAATGTGCCGGCGGAGCTGTACCGCGAGTTTATGACGGATATTGCGACGGAAATTGACCGGGAAAATAAGATTATCACGGATCTTCTGTCGCTTGTGAAAATGACAAGAACCTCTGAGGATATGAATGTGGAGTCAATGGATATCAATGCCATACTGGAGCTGCTGTTAAAGCGTCTTGGACCGATTGCGGCGCGTGCGGGGGTAAAAATCATCTTTGAGAGCAGAAGACCGGTGAGTGCGGATGTGGATGAGGTCAAATTGACATTAGCCCTGTCAAACCTCGTGGAGAATGCGGTTAAATACAATGTTGAGGATGGATGGGTAAAGGTGGTTCTGGATGCGGACCACCAGTATTTTACGGTGGAGGTGTCGGATTCCGGTATTGGTATTCCGCAGGAATCAATAGAGCATATTTATGAGCGTTTTTACCGTGTTGACAAATCCCATTCCAAGGAAATCGGCGGTACGGGACTTGGACTTGCCATCACAAGGAGCGCGGTACTGATGCACCGGGGATCCATTAATGTTAGCAGTGTGGAGGGAGTCGGTACGGTGTTTACGGTGAAGATACCGCTTACGTATATTGTGTAGCGGATGAACGGGGCGGATAATGGGAAAAACGGGTCAGACCGCCTGACATGGAGGAAGAGCATTTGTGAAAAAGAAAGCATGGTACGGGATGGCGCTGCTGTGTATTCTGTTTTTTTCAGCCATATGTTTTACAGGCTGCGGGAAGGAAAAAAAGCAGGGGACACCCGTCGATATATCATATATCAATAAAAATGAGACAAAGCTGGTAAAGGAAAAGCATTATTTGGAAGGGACAGACACGAAGGAAAAAATTGTGGAGGTTCTGACTCTTCTTTGTACAATGCCGGACAATAAGGAACTGCGCGCGACACTGACAAGCGGCATTAATATTATTACATATGCGCTTGACGGGGATCAGGTGACAGTTTCCCTGAGCGAGAAATACAGGGAAATCCCACGTACGACAGAGGTGCTTACAAGGGCTGCGATTGTAAGAAGCCTTACGGCAATTGACGGGGTAAGCTGCGTAATGCTTACGGTAAACGGTGAACCGCTTACCGACAGCTCGGGAAATACCGTGGGTGTTATGACAGCGGACATGTTTGTGGACAATGCGGGTACAAAGGTTCCGGAAGAGGACACAAAGGTGACACTGCGCCTTTATTTCGCCAATAAGGATGGCGACGGGCTGGTAGCCGTGAACAGGGAGCTTACCCACAATGCGGATGTGTCAAACGTCTCAATGGAAAAGGTTGTTTTGGAGCAGTTAATCAAGGGTCCGGCAAATAATGAGACATATCCGACCATAAATCCCGATACAAAGGTTGTGAGTGTGACTGTGCAGGACGGCGTATGTTATATCAACTTTGACAGTGCGTTTGAGACAGCGATAAACAATGTGACAACGGACGTCACAATTTATTCAATCGTAAATTCGCTCTCGGAGTTGAGTAATATCAATAAGGTACAGTTTTCGATAGATGGTGACAGCGATAAGCGGTTTCGGGATAAATACGATTTCTCGACGGTTTTTGAGCGGAACCTGTCACTGGCAGATTAAAGGAATAGGGACGGAGGGATAAAATGATATGAGAAGACCACTTTGCTGTGTTTGTCTGGCATTTGTGGCGGCTGTGTTTATATATCTTTTTTCAGGGTTGCTGCCCTTGGAGCCGGTTGGTGTGACACAGGGCAGCAGGCTCTCGCTTATGGGGGAGCTTTACGACAAGGAATATAAAAAGGATTGTCTGATACTTTATCTAAGGCATGTCAAAAAAACCGATTCTCAAAACGGTTATTTTTCCAAACAAACAGATACAACAAAATACGATAATGACATTCGTGTCATGTGTTATATGGACAGTGACGGAGGCGGATGCGTCGAAGAGCCAAAGCTTGGCGCATGGGTTGCCGTGGAGGGAGAGGTTTCCCTGTTTGATGCGGCGACAAATCCGGGTGCGTTTGATGCAGCCCTGTACTATCAGACACTTGGAATATCCTTTCGCCTGTCTGACGCCAGATTATTTGCGGAGAGTGCGTCATACAGCGGATATCAGGAAAACCTGTACCGGGTGCGGCGGTATTTTGAGGGCGTGTATGACGCAGTGCTTTCGAAGGAGGA
The DNA here is from genome assembly GCA_002492295.1 of Lachnospiraceae bacterium UBA7110. Taxonomy (GTDB): domain Bacteria; phylum Bacillota; class Clostridia; order Lachnospirales; family Lachnospiraceae; genus COE1. Next base: position 108 of record DKYC01000124.1, on the reverse strand, counting down.
TGCGGCGGTCCTAAAGGCGATGGTGCTTGGTGAAAAGTCGCAGCTTGACGCTAAGAGCAGACAATTGTATCAAAAAAGCGGCATCTCCCACATCCTGGCAATTTCCGG
>DKYC01000152.1:639-8081 GCA_002492295.1 Lachnospiraceae bacterium UBA7110 | reverse complement strand
CCAGCTAACTGCGGCAGATTCTGTCTTGAGAGTACCAATGCAGTCGGTGTTTCTAAAGAAGTCACTGCAGAATACCATGCCGCGATCGTCTCGGTTGCATCCGCTGGGCGGAATACATGGAAATTCGGCATGGAGCGCAGCATTGCAAGCTGCTCAATCGGCTCATGGGTCGGACCATCCTCACCGACACCGATACTGTCATGTGTAAGCACATAAGTGGTCGGAATCCTCATGATCGAGGAGAGTCTTGCCATTGGCTTTACATAGTCACTGAATACAAAGAAGGTCGAAACGAACGCGCGCAGACCGTGCAGCGTCATGCCATTACCGATCGCTGCCATTGCAAGCTCACGAACACCAAAATGCATATTTCTTCCTGCATAATCCGCCTTCGAGAAATCGCCCATATCCTTCATATAGGTTTTGGTGGATGGCGAAAGGTCAGCCGCACCGCCGATCAAATTCGGGATCTTGTCCTTTAAGCGGTTGATTACCTGTCCCGAGAGATTTCTCGTTGCCTCCGGCTTATCATCATATGCCCAGAATGCCTCATCATCAATCAGTTTCTTTGCGATCTCAAGGTCAAATTCCTCATCCCAGGCTTTCTTCATCTCCGGATACTTCGCGCAGTATTCCGCAAACATCTTGTTCCAAGCATCCTCAACCTCAGCCTTTGCTGAAGCGATATTTCTGTAATTTTCATAAACTTCATCCGGTACGAAGAATGGCTCGTCACTCGGCCAGCCAAGATTTTCCTTAAGTGCCTTTACATTATCATCGCCCAAAGGCTCGCCGTGCGCGCTTGCTTTGCCCTGCTTTGCCGGGCAGCCAAAGCCGATCTGCGTCTTTACGGTGATCATGGTCGGGCGGGTCTTGTCCGCTTTTGCCTCCTCAATAGCTTTTCCGATTTCTTCCAAATTATTGCCATCTTCCACCACAAGTGTCTGGAAGCCAAACGCCTCAAAACGCTTCTTTACATCCTCAGTAAATGCAATATCGGTGCTGCCCTCAATAGAAATCCGGTTCGAGTCATACAGGACAATCAGCTTGCCAAGTCCTAAAGTACCTGCAAGGGAGAATGCCTCCGAGGAAATGCCCTCCATCATACAGCCGTCGCCGCCAAGTACATAGGTATAATGATCAACAACCGGGAAACCTTCCTTGTTAAATTTTGCTGCCAAATGCGCTTCTGCCGCTGCCATACCAACTGCCATACCCATACCTGCACCAAGAGGTCCTGTCGTTGCCTCAACCCCTCTTGTATGGCGATATTCCGGATGACCCGGTGTCAGGGAATCAAGCTGGCGAAACTGCATTAAATCTTCCTTTGTCAGACCGTAGCCAAACAGGTGAAGAAGCGAGTACAATAAGGTGGAACCATGCCCGCCGGAAAGAATGAAACGATCTCTGTTTGGCCAGTCCGGATTTGCTGGATTGTGATTCATATGCTTTGCCCAAAGCTCATATGCCATCGCCGCACTGCCAAGCGGAAGTCCCGGATGACCGGATTTTGCCTTCTGCACAGCATCTGCTGCCAGCACGCGGATCGCGTTCACTGACATTATATCAATATTGCTCATAAAAACCTCCTATTTAGAGTTCCGCAGAAACCCTTCGCAGCACCTTTTACTGTGGAAGGGATTTTTACTCGCTTTGCTCCTAAAATCCCTTCCGGGTGCTTCTCTGGGTTTCTGCTGTTTTTAGTTCCAATACTAAATTTTACTTGCCGAAAACTGCCTCATAATCCTTCTTGAACTTCTCAATGCCCTGATCGGTCAATGGATGCTTTGTACACTGTACGATAACACTGTAAGGAACGGTCGCAATATGCGCGCCTGCAAGCGCACAGTCTGTGATATGGATCGGATTGCGCACACTTGCCGCGATAATCTCGGTTTCCAGACCATAAATATTAAAAATATCAGCGATATTGCGGATCAGATCGATACCCGGAGTGGAAATATCGTCCAGACGGCCAAGGAACGGAGAAACATAGGTCGCGCCCGCCCTTGCTGCAAGCAATGCCTGGTTTGCGGAGAAGATTAAAGTCACATTGGTCTTGATACCCTCGGCAGAAAGCACTTTTACGGCCTTTAAGCCTTCGACGGTCATCGGAATCTTAACCACCATATTCGGATGGATCGCAGCAATTTCACGGCCTTCCTTGATCATGCCCTCCGCGTCAACGGTTGTCGCTTTTACTTCGCCGCTGATCGGCCCGTCCACGATGGAAGTAATCTCCTTGATCACCTCGTTAAAATCGCGGCCTTCCTTCGCAATCAAAGACGGGTTCGTAGTAACACCGCAGATCACGCCCATGTCATTTGCCTTCCTGATGTCCTCCACGTTGGCTGTGTCGATAAAAAACTTCATTTTATAAATCCTCCTTTTAAAATAGTATCAAAACTTTAAAAAAATGTAAAATAATTTTACTTTTTCTAAATTATACTACAATTTGCTGAAAATGGCAAGTAAAATATAGCTATCCATCGTGCAAATTGTGCTTTTTTTCGTTAAAACTTAATTTATTGCCCATACTCGCAGACGGCAAGGCAAAAAATCCTCAGCAAAAAAACAAATATTCATGCACATTTTAGGATATCTGCTGCGTCTCCAAAGCGTCCACACTCTCCTTCATCACCTTCGCGATATCCTCATTGATCACCAGCTCCGCTCTGTCGTCCGCCGCAGTCACACTCTTGTTGATCAGCACCAGATGCTTTCCGTTAAAATAATCAATCAGTCCTGCCGCAGGGTAGACAACAAGTGAAGTCCCGCCAATCAATAGCATATCCGCCTCGGCGATCGCGCGCACCGCACCCGATAGAATCTCCTGGTCAAGCCCCTCCTCATAAAGCACCACATCCGGCTTAATAGTTCCACCGCAGTTTTCACAATGCGGAACACCTTTTGCATCATGCACATACTCCATCGGATAAAATTTTCCACAATTGGTACAGTAATTGCGCAGCACGGAGCCGTGCAGTTCATAAACTACCTTGCTTCCCGCCGCCTGGTGCAGACCGTCGATATTTTGGGTCACAACCGCTTTTAACTTTCCCATTTGCTCCAATTTCGCTAACGCGATATGGCAGTCATTTGGCTTTGCTTGTGGGTAAAGCAGGTTTTCTTTATAGAACTGATAAAATTCCTCCGGATAACGCATATAAAAAGTATGCGATACAAGTTGTTCCGGTGTTAACTGCATCTTTAGTTTTCTGGAAAAAATTCCCTCTGAACTGCGGAAATCTGGAATATTGCTCGCAGTGGAAACACCCGCGCCTCCAAAAAATACAATATTCTCGCTCTCGTGCAACATCCTTACAAGGTGCGCCGTTTTCTCGTCCATCCAATCCCTCTCCTTTCCTCTTTATTACTGCGGCGGTTAAAAGTTAATGCTATAGCATATAAAAAGCATTGATTTTAAACAGCCGGAGTAATATTATGCCCCGCTCTAAAAGGACATACTCCATTTTGCAATCACAGGATCGAAAATCCTACCCCTTTATTATACCAAAACGAATTAGAAAAGCAATCATTTTGCAGGAATAAACTGCCTATTGAATCTCTATTAAAAATCATATATAATGGCAGCAAGTTCCAATTCAACAATTAGCAGCAAGGATTCCCTTTCTTCTTAGGTAGGGGAGGAATTGCAGGAACAATTATAAATTCACGTAATTGTCTTGCTCCTAACTGCCGCAAGTGGATTGAAACAAATTTACACATGGAGTAAGCATATGAGATTACGCAATATCAAAGGGGCAAAAGAGGCGATTGCTGCCAGCCCTTACGTTGTACAGGAGCCAGAAAAATACCGTGGACACTGGAATGAATTCTTTGGCAACCATCACCCTCTTCATATTGAGATTGGTATGGGCAAGGGGAAATTTATTACCGCGCTGGCACAAAAACATCCCGAAATCAACTATATTGGCATCGAATTATATGAGAGCGTGCTGATTCGCGCAGTTGCAAAACGAGAGAGCATCGGCGAATGCAAAAACCTGACCTTTTTGCGTTATGGCGCAGAACATCTCGAACAGGTGTTTGCCCCTCTGGAAGTGGCGAGAATCTACCTGAATTTCTCTGATCCATGGCCAAAAGAACGCCATGCGAAAAGGCGGCTGACCTCATCAGAATTCCTTGAGCGGTACAGACGATTTTTACAGCCAAACGGTCAGATCGAGTTTAAAACGGATAACCAGACACTCTTTGATTTTTCCATCGAACAAGCGGAAGAAATGGGCTGGCAGCTTGCACAAATTACTCGTGACCTGCATCACAGCCCATATATGGAGGACAATTTGATGACTGAGTACGAAGAACGTTTTTCTGCCATGGGCAATCCGATCTATCGGCTTGTGGCATTTCCTCCGGAAAAAGAATAACCAAAGATAAATGCTGCAGGCATCCGGGTGATCGGACAGCCCAGCTAAAACACAAACGCATACCAAAGGAAAATCCCTGCATATACTATAGGAAAACACTGCATAATATCTCCATGCAGTATAGGAAGCGAGGTATTTGTATGGCTTCTTCCTTTAAACGTTTTCTCATTCGTTTTTTTGATGCACAGCCCAGCCTAAACCGCCAGGCCGTCACTCTGAAACGAAATTTTGACGAGATAAACCGGACATTACAGTCGTTCGGCAAACCCGCAAAAAAACGTAAACACGGGCATTGATTTCCGCATCGGCGCTGTGGACGGAAAATAATTGCCAAAAATTACTATCCCAGCGCAGAAAGAAGGTACTCATGCAGTATGTAAATGACAGCAATTTTGAATCGGAAGTATTAAAAGCAGAACTCCCTGTTTTAGTGGACTTTTTTGCAGACTGGTGTGGTCCGTGCAAAAGAGTTGCTCCGGTTGTCGAGGGACTGGCGGAGGAATTAAAAGGGCGCGCCAAAATCGTAAAACTCAATGTCGAGGAAGCTCCGGCAACCACAGAAAAATACAATGTAATGTCCATCCCGACTTTTATCGTATTTAAAAATGGGACGGCGGTCAATCAGCATATCGGCGAACTTTCAAAAGATGGACTGATCCGCCTTATTGCACTTTAACCGTTCACAGCAAGAAGTCCCCCACCTCTAAGGTGGGGGGATGAATTGCGTTTGTTTGGCAATTTCTTCTTGCTATTTTTCGTCCTATCAAGTATACTTATCATAGTGATGTGTACATTGACAACTGGATATATGTGGTTGCACAGAGAAAACGAATATGCGAAAACCAAGCTTCCTTCTGTGCGTAAAATATCCAAGGTACGAATCGAACATCATTCGTGGAACCGTCGGGCGGACGGGGTTCGCTCGTTGATACTGGATACGTTAGTATCCTTGAGCGAGAAGCCCCCACTTCTTAAAGTGGTGGGAGTACGTCACTGCTTGTTGTTTTGATTAAAAATATAAGTGCAAGTATCAATGTTTCAATCTAGATCTATTTAGATCGCGCTCTGTTCTATCTCGCTAAAATGTATGCAGAACAAATTAAACCGGGGCAGACATACAATGTATTTAAGAAATGTGTAAGCATCAGTATCTTAAATTTTACCCTTTTTCCGGAGGAAACCGAATTTTATTCCTGTTTTCATATAAGAGAAGATACGCGTCAATTTCTGTATACAGATAAGATGGAATTCCACCTGATAGAGCTGCCCAAACTTCCGCAGGAATTAAAAGACGATAAGGATGATATTTTATTATGGGCGAAATTCATTAACTCTGAGCGGAAGGAGGATTTTGAGATGTTAGCATCAAAGAATACTTACATTCAAAGTGCATATAACACCTTACAAGTCATTAGTCAGGATGAACAGAAGCGAATGGAGTATGAAGCAAGAGAGAAAGCACTCCGGGACTACAATCAGGGAATTTTAGAAGCAAGGGAAAGTGGCTGGGAAGAAGGTAGAAAAGAAGGAATTCAGGCATTGATCTTGGATAACCTAGAAGAGCAAGTCACACAAGAAAGAATTCTTAGAAAACTTCAAAAACGTTTTAATCTGAGCGAAAAAGAAGCAAGACAGTACTATGAACAGTATTCAAAATTGGAATAAAAACTCCTTACCATAACGCCCTTTAGCTAAACATTGCACAGCCGCAAGTGGATTGAAACAAAAAAATATGAAAGTAAAGAATGCCAGCCCTCAAACAAGAGAGCTGGCGGCAAAGGAAAGGTGGTTTATATGCATTTTGCAATTTATGGACGAAAATCTGTTTATTCCGATAAATCTGATTCGATTAGCAATCAGATCAAAATGTGTAAAGAATACATTGATCTTAAATTTCAGAATCAAATAGAGAGTATCGCTGAGTATACGGATGAAGGACTAACAGGGGCTAATACAAACCGTCCCCAGCTCCAGGCATTACTGACAGATATAACAGATGGTCTATTAGATGCACTTGTAGTTTACCAACTTGACCGTTTATCAAGGGATGTTAAAGATTTTTCCAATATTTATGCTACGCTGGAAGAACATCGTATCATGTTCATCTCACTTAAAGAAAATATTGATACTGCTACTCCTATTGGAAAAGCTATGATGTATGTCACCATGGTATTTGCGCAGATGGAGCGCGAAACTATCGCTGCAAGAGTTACTGACAATATGATTGGGCTTGCAAAGAAAGGGCTTTGGACTGGCGGTAATCCTCCCGTTGGCTATATACGAAAACAAATTGAGATCAATGGCAAAAAACACGTTACCATAATTCCTGATCCAGAAACTATGAATTGGGTCAAATGGATTTTTGATACGTTTCTTCAAAATAGCTATTCTCTTCAAGGCATGGAAACAGCATTTCGACATCAGGGCATAAAAACATTAAGTGGAGCATTTTTTTCCACAACTCAATTACACAAGATACTAACTATGCCATATTGTGTAGACACCACCCCGGAGGTTTATGATTACTATGAAGGTCTTGGTTGCAAAATGGATATAGATTCGCCACGGGAAAAATGGGATGGTAAGCATGGTGTTATGATCTATGGCAGAAGTACTGAAAAATACAAAAGGCATACCATACAACCAAAAACAGAATGGATCGTCTGTATTGGTCTTCATGAACCATTTATCCCTGCAAAAAAATGGCTGGCTATTCAAGAACGCTTTCGGCAAAACACGTTTAACAAAAAGCAAAAGTATGATGTACCGCTTCTAAAGGGCGCGCTTTATTGCGCCAAATGTGGGTGTCGGATGCAAGTTGCCCGAAAAAAGGAAAAAAATAGCGTTTATTCTTCTTATTACTGTCCAACACGCCCTCGAAAAGGAAAAGAAGTTTGTGATATGAGTGCGGTAAGTTGTTGGAAGCTAGACAAAAAATTACTGGATGTATTCAAAACAATTACAATGAATCCATCCTCTATTACACAATATGTAGCAGAACCAAATGATGAACAAAAATCAGAATGGCGAAACTTTGATTCAGAAATTACA
>DKYC01000152.1:0-331 GCA_002492295.1 Lachnospiraceae bacterium UBA7110 | reverse complement strand
ATATAAAACAAAAATTACTCGTTTGACAACCTTTCTAGCAGATGCGGAAAATTCTACCGCAGCAAAGCATATTGTAGCAGAGATCGAAAAATTGGATGCCAATATACAAGCCTTACAAAGAGAAAAGGAAATGCAGCGAGTCCAACAACGTAGAGCAACTAATAACCAGAAAAGCATCGAGCAAAAGGCGGCTGACATTGGAAATTTAATTCGTGGATTATCTTGCTTTACAGCAAGCGAACAAAATGAAATTGTAAGAAACGTAATTAAAGAACTTACATGGGACGGGGAAACCCTTTTTATTAGACTGTGACGTGCTCCCACCACTTAT
>DKYC01000015.1 GCA_002492295.1 Lachnospiraceae bacterium UBA7110 | reverse complement strand
AACGGAACATCAGCGTATCGGAAATAATTGCAGCCATCATCAGTCCCGCAATATTCTTTGGAATTTCCACACCCTTTTCCTGATACATCTGATAAATAATGGTTGCCGTACATCCAAGCGGCTGGTTCCTGAAATACACCGGTGCCACCGTCTCAAGTGTTCCAATCCGGTGATGGTCTATTACCTCCAGAATATCGGCAAACTCAATACCGTCCACTGTCTGGGATACCTCATTGTGATCGACAAGGATAAGCTGTTTCCTGCGTAAATTAAGAAGCATACGGCGCGATATCATTCCCACATAATTATTTTCTTCATCAAGCACCGGGAAATCATGATAACGCTTCTTTTTCATGATTGCACGGATATCTTCCGTCTTATCCGTAATTTTAAAAGTGGTCAGCTTCTCCCGCCTCATAAAATAGCCAATCGGCATACTCTGATTGACAAACCGCGCCACAGTCGCCGTATCATAAGGCGTATTGATAATCACGCAGTTATGTTCCGCCGCGAAAATCTGAATTGTCTTTGACACCTTGGCACCCATTGTAATCAGTACACACGCCGCCCCCATTTCAATCGCGCAAAGCTGTGTCTCATAACGGTTTCCAAGGATTACCATATCCCCGGCATGGATGTAATCCTCCAGCACATCGGGGTTTGCCGTCGCAATCACCACTTCGCCACTCTCAAAGTAGCCATTCTCGTCCCCGACAAGCATCTGCGCATCAAGCGTCTCAAGGATGTTTTTATAAGACGTTCTTGCCCTGGACAAAATCGCGTTATCATACACATCCATATAGGCATTCGCAATATCACCGATTGTAATAATTCCAACCAGTTTTCTCCCCTCTATGACAGGCAGCGTCACATCCCCCCTGTCGCGCATCAGATGCCATGCCTTTTTCAGTGATACATCCTGCGTCACACCCTCAACATCGTCATTCATGTCAATATCACGCACATCCGTCATCACATCATGCAGATAAACAGGCGGCTCTGTGTGAAATGCATTCAGCACATACTGCGTTTCCTGATTCACCTGCCCTGCCCTTGCAGGTATATAATCACAGCCATCGTCACACACGTTCTTCAAATACGCATATGCAATCGCAGAACATATGGAATCCGTATCGGGATTTTTATGTCCCACTATGTAAACAGGTCTCCTTACGCTTTCCGAATTTTCCATCAGTCATCCTCCATAACTTTCCGATACCGTCCGCTGCGTCCCGGTAACAGATTTTTCATTTTTTCACTAATATCCTACATATAATATTGCCTAAAGTCAAGCGACTTGTTATAATTATGTAATAATTAGGTAATCGTTTAGCAATATACGGTTGCCTGACATACTTTGGTAAAGGGGCAAATGAGAAATGAAGAGGTTTGAAAAGTATACTGTATTAGAGCTTGAACAGCTGGAAAAAGTCAAAAAGGTCGGTGAATATTACGGCAATTCACCAGAGCTCAAGTCGGCATGCCAGGAAGCATACCAGCTGTACAGGGCCGGGAAAATCTCCGCCGAATGCTACGGCTGCATTTATTCAGACGCTTTCGACAATTATCTTGCACGAATATAAAGAGGTACAAATGGATACACACAATACAGGAAAAACGGTTCCGGATGTTCCCGTAAAATCCAAAAAAATTAACACGATGCGCATGAAAGACATCATATCGCAGCTTTCGGATGTAATCTATCTGCTATGCAGTGCAAAAACAGCAAACATCACCACAGTATTCGACCAATTCACAAACATCACCCAGGAAGAACGTGAAGCATTAAACATTATTTTTCCAAATGACACAGACGACGATGCGGATTAAATGTATCTGTCTGTCACAGAAAAATACCTGAAACACCTTTTGCAATGCAGAACCCGAAAACAAAAGTGGTATAAATCCAAACGCCTCGTTTAAATTTATACCACTCGCTGACTGCGGAAGATGGGACTTGAACCCACACGCTCTACTGAGCACAAGATCCTTAGTCTTGCCTGTCTGCCAATTCCAGCACTTCCGCAATTTCCGGCAGAAATGGCGCTCACCGATTTACCGTCCCGCGCCACCCGCAAGATATATCTTACCACTTATGCCCAAATATGTCAACAATAATTTTTAAAAAGTTCCAAAAACATTCCAAAAGACCTAAAACCGTTTAATCTTTTTTGTCGTATTCTTTTCAAATTCCACTTCACGGACCTTTAACCGAAATACCCTCTTATAAAGCGGCGCTCCCTGATTATAAGCATCGATAAGCTTTTGCAGGGCAGCCGGAATATCCTTAATCTTTTTCTTTCCCGCATACTCATAATCCGGGAAAATCTCCGCCTCAATCACGCCCTCGCTCTCGCGCACAAGCACCTCCTGCACAAGGCGGTTCTCACCGAGTTTATTCTCAATCTCCTCCGGTGACACATTCTCGCCGTTAGGCGTAATAATTAAATTCTTCTTGCGTCCGGTTAAAAAGATAAAACCGTCCGCATCCACATAGCCCAAATCTCCGGTTCTCAGCCAGCCGTCAACCAGCGTCTCCCGCGTCTCCTCCGGCATTTTATAATACCCCTGCATAACGCTTGAGCCTTTCACCCAAAGCTCCTCGTCAACCACCTTTGCCTCACAGTTTGGCATCAGTTTTCCGACAGAACCCTCCCTGATGTATTCTCCGTAGTTTGTACTGATTACAGGGGAACACTCCGTCATTCCATAGCCCTGCCAAATCGTAATACCATATTTCTGAAACAGCTTAATATAGGCGGGATTCAGGTATGCGCCGCCACTGCAGATTGTGTGGAACTGCTTTCCAAACACCTTTGCCTTGATAATCGCCGCCGGAAGCAGCGCCGCCTCCTCCAGCTTTTTGGCAAGCGTCTCAATCATCAGAGGCACCATCAAAATCATATTCGGCTCGAAAAGCTTAATGTTTTTAGCCACGCGAAGCAGCGAGTCATTGATACAGATAATTGATCCGACGGAAAGACCTTTTAAAATATCCATACTCAGACAGTACGCATGATGAATGGGGAGCACACTCATAATCACCATCCCCGATTCCAAACCCATATCAAGACAGGTGGCATTCTCTGCAAGATTTCTGTGCGTGAGCATAACGCCCTTGCTCTTTCCGGTTGTTCCTGATGTAAACATAATGGTTGCAAGCTGCTCTGGCTGCGGTGCATAATCAAATCCCGCGCCCTGTGCGTCGAGCAGCTCCCACATAGCCTTTGCGTCCTCAATCCCCTCCGGCTCGCCCATACAGATAATATGCTTTAAACCGCCGCAGCGCTTTGACGCAAGCTCCGCCACGCCTGATTTCGCCTCGTCATAAACAAGTGTTGTCACATCCGCGCGGTCAATGAGTTCACACAAATCCGCGTCCGGAAGGTTTGCATCCAAAGGAACCGCCACGCTGCCGCTGTCCACCGTTCCGAAATAGGCAACCACCCACGAATAAGAGGTCGGTCCGATAACCGCAACATGCTTTCCCTGTTCTCCAAGTGACGCAAGCGCCGCCGAAAAGCGCTCGCTGTCGGCTTTTAACTGCGTATAACTTTTGCTCTCAATCCCTGACGTCTTCTTACCGTTCCCATCAGCGCCCTTTACCTTGTAGCGGAAGGCATCCTGCGCATGATAATTTTTTTCTGCTTCCACAAGCAGTTCCCGTATAGTGCTCTTTTTCTCATTCATCCTGATACTCTCCAATTCTGTTGACTGTTTTGTTCAACCATGACTTCGGGAAAACGCCGTACAGCCCGGACACCGCACGGCTATTGTCTACTGCAGCGATTCCAAATAGTCAGCAGCCTCCTGTACGGTACGGATGTCTGCCGCCTTCTCCGGATCAATTTCCAAATCAAGCTCATCCTCGAGTTCGCCGAGCATGCTCATAAAGTCAAAGGAGCTAAAACCAAGATCCTCCATAAAGCGTGACTCCGGCTTAATGTCCTCTTTCTTCACTTCCACATAATTTGTAATAATCTCTGTTAATTTTTCTAACATCTCTTTACCCTCTCTTTGCAATTTTTCAAATTACCTGCACTTCCATTCTGCAATCCTGTCCAATCGCTGTCTTACGCCATTGCTGTCTTCTATACAAGCCTGATAATATCGCCAATCTTCAAATTCGGGTTTTCGATTCCCTTAAACATAATCTTACACATATAGTAGTAAAAAAGCTCCAGCGCCTCCCTGCTGTACGCCTTAACCTGATGCTCAAAGCTGAAATCCAAGCCGTTGTCCTCCGGTCTGTGCATAACCGTCAGATAAAGACCGTCCGCATAGTAGCCGTTGCCATAACGCTTCGTCTTATAACGGATGTCGCCTAAATCCACCAGTCCCTTTTCACGCAGCGTCGCGGGCTGATACGTAAGCGCTACGGTTTCATAACCCATTCCCCTTGGAGGATTATAAACCTGACTCTTATAATTCATGCACTCCACCGGATCAAAGTTCACATAACGGAACGTCTCGTTCTGCTTGTCCCTGATTTCATGAATGCCCTCCAAAAAACTTTTGCTCTCAGGAATAATAGTTCTGAACGGAAAGCTGTGAATACGCGTACCGCCGGATTTCTTTTCCAAAAGCGTCGCCCTGCGGGCGTAAGCAACCATCATCGAAACGTCATCGCAGCTGTTCATTTTCTGCAGATACGTACGAATGCCCATAATCAGCAGACACTGTAACGAGATATGCTGCTTCTCGCAGAAATCCATCAGGCGCTTTGTCGGCTCGCCCTCCAAATGGAAAATGTCAATGTCAGCCACAAAGCTGTCGGAACCGGTCGGCGCCGCCCGGAGGTTCGGGTTGCGCGTTTTCCTCCTCGCCTCGTCAAGCCGCCTCTTGCCGTCAATCCCGTTATAAATCGGTTCCGGCGCTTCGAACAGTTTGTGGAAATATTCACGGTCCCTTGCCTGCGCCTTGCTGCCTGCCTCATATGCAAAATCCTTTTGAAGCTGTTCAATATATGAGCGCTGATCCGCAGGATACGGCACGTTTTCAAACTTCGCGTTACAATAGAGTTCAATAACGTCCTTCATAAAACCGATTAACGACTGCGCATCCAAAAACCTGTGGTCGCCCACGATATACATACCCTCAAACCCGTCCGGCATTTTAATAATGACAATGCGGTTCATCGGCTCATCCTGTCCGAACGGGACACGCGTCCATGCCGTCATCTGCGCCTCCGCCTCTTCCATCGTCCCATTGGAAAAATCCACAAATTCGATTTCACGCTCTTCTTTGTCTACAATATACTGATACCATGTCTGCTCCTTCTCATCAAAGACAAGTCTTGCACGCATGGATTCGCAGCGTTCATATGCCTTATAAATGGCTTTGCGGAGCTCTTCAATGTCCAATTCGAACTCTATGGTCAGGCTGCTTCCGACATTTAAAATTTCTTTTCCCGGACAGTAATCCGCATAATAGAAATGATATTTCTGTGCAGCAGTCAGTGGATAGGTTTTATATCCGTATCTTGTTTTCATCCAATTCTCCCTTCATATTGACTATACCAGTCATTACATTACTTCATCCAAAAATTCCGTCATCGCCTGCTCATACTTTTCCATATCCTTATAATAGCTTTCCGCGTGTGCAGCCCCCTCAATAATCAGTTTCTTTTTTGGCGACGCACAGCAGTCATAGATTTCATGACACATTTTACAGGGAACAAAGGTGTCGTTTGAACCGTGGATAAACAAAATCGGAACCGTAGCCTTTGCAACCTCGCGTTTTGCATTGCATTCATCCATGCCATAACCCGCAAGCTTTTTATTGACCAAATCGGCACCCGGTATCACGGGAAACGCCGGAAGATGGTACATGGAGTCCAAAACGTGTGTAAACACTTCCTTTGGCGATGTGAAACCGCAGTCCGAAATGATTCCCTTTACCTGCCTGGGAAGCTCCAGTCCGCTTGCCATAAGTACCGTCGCGCCGCCCATGGAAGTCCCATGCAGCACAATCTCCACATCCTCGCCGACTTCCTGTATCACCCAGTTTATCCATACAAGCGCATCCTTGCGGTCAAGGCAGCCAAAGCCGATATACTCTCCCTCGCTCTGACCGTGCGCCCGCGCGTCAGGAAGAAGCATCGCATAGCCTCTCTTGAGATAATAGTCTGACAACCCGATATAGTCCGACATTCCCTGACTTGTGTAACCGTGAAAACAGATTGCAACTTTTTTCTGTGCCGCGTCCTTAGCAATGGACGGGAAATATGTCGCATGAAGCTTTAATCCGTCAAATGACATTTGGTGGACATCCTTGTGCGGCTGCTCGAGCATAAAAGCCTTGCGTTTTTCCAAAAGCGGCGCATACTGCGACCAGTCCGTTCCGGACATTTTCATGGTACGTTCTACCTTCGCATTGTTGCGCTTCATCGTTCTTCTGTAAAAATAAGCGGTTTCACCCACGCCTGCTGCCGCAAGCGCGCCAAGACAAATCACGGTTTTTTTCAGTATTCCCATTTTATCACGATGCTCCTTTCAAAATCCTATTTTCCCGCCGATTTATTTTTCAAGTCCTTTTTGGTTTCTCTTTTTGTTTCTTTTTCTTCCTTCGCCCCGTTTGTTTCTTTTTTGGACGCTTTCTCTTCCTTTTTCATTTCCTTTTTCTTCTGCTCTATAATCTCTTTGAGCCGAAGCGCCTTGTCAATATTCCCTTCCACTCTCAGCTTCTGTGCCGTAAATGCCGCAACCGGATCCATCTCGCCATCCGCTATCTTCATCAGGACTTCCGGCGTGCAGATAAACATCGCATCCCTGTCATAATACTCGTACGGCTCCACGTAAAGCTGTCCGTCCTTAACTTCGACATAGAACGCGCCGCCTGCCTCCTCGTCCTCAATGTCAAACTCGAATGCCAGATGCTCCTGAATATCGCTCACATCGGCTCCCATAAATTTTCCTTTGATTTCATAAAATAAATCTGTGTATGTCATAACATCCTCCCTTGTTTCTGTTTGGCGTATCCGCCGTGCTAATTTGACAGTTTTCGACCAACGGTCGAACTCTTTATTCAATAGCCTATCATACTTTTCGACCGTTGGTCAAGTACATTTTCTCTGAATTTATTCCAATTTTTCAGGACATATTATGGCACTTTTTACAATTGTCCATCCATATTCAATATGTTATAATTTTGGATAATTAAACCGTTTTCCTATAAACAGAAAGGTGGCGTATTCATGCCCGACTTGAAAAAATACGATTTGATATTGGACGCGCTCCAAAAGCTTTTGGAGGAAAAGACCATTCAGAATATTTCCGTCAGTGAAATCGCACAGAAGGCGGGAATGGGAAAGGGAAGCATTTACTACTACTTCCCGTCAAAGGATGCCATTTTAGACGCGCTGATTGAGCGCAGCTATGAAAAGCCACTTTTGACGGCAAAGAACCTGGCGGCGCAGACGGACATTCCTCCGTTTACACGTATGGCAATGCTGTTTCAGGCATGCCAGAATTCTTCCGTATTTATCAAGAAAAACAGCACTTCCTCCAATTCCGAAAGTGCTGAAAAATTTGCCTTTTTACATCATAAATATCTGTCACACGTGATTTCAAGGCTAAAACCTGATTTAACGGAAATTATCAAACAGGGTATTGCGCGCGGTGAAATCCGGTTTGACTACCCCTGCGCCCTTGCGGAAATCGTTTTGATTGTGCTTGCCGTAAAGCTCGATAATTCGCTGCTTCCATCTACCCCGGAGGAAACAGAGGAAACAATGCACGGATTAGTGTCACTGCTCGAAAAGGGAACGCAGGTTGCTCCGGGAACCCTTAGCTATCTGACATTAACGCCTTATATTTCATAGTCCGGCTTTCCTTCCTTCACGTGCAGATCCACCTGCAAAAACGGAATTTCTATCTTTGCCGAATCCAGCGCAAGCTTTGCATTTTCCAAAAGGCGCCAGCGCACGTCCCAGTATTTGGCATTTTCACAGAAACACCGCATCCCCAGCACGACGGCACTGTCCGCAAGGTCATCCACAAACACAAGTGCCGGCTCTTCGTGCAATACATCCAAATCCTGCTCCATGACTTCCCCCAGCACCGCCTTTGCCTTTTTCAAATCCGCGTCATAAGCAATGCCGACTTTTAAATCCACACGCCTTATCGGCGCAAAGGACGCGTTTGTAATCGAATTATTCGCAAGGCTGCCGTTTGGCAGTACGACGATTTTCCCGTCAACCGTTTCCAGCCTTGTGTAAAAAATGCCGATTTCCTTGACCGTCCCCTCTGTGCCATGTGCGGATTCCATGATAAAATCTCCCACCTTAAAGGGTTTTAGCATCAGTATCAGCACACCGCCCGCAAGGTTACTTAAGCTTCCCTGCAGGGCAAGACCGACCGTAACGCCCGCGGAGCCCACTAATGCAACAACACCCGTTGCATCAAACCCGAAATTTCCTGCAATCACCAAAATCAAAAGACCGTACAGCCCCACCTTGATTAAACCGTCCAAAAACTGGATAACGCCCGTTTCCGCACTTGCCCGCTGCAGCGATTTTCTTGTTATCCTGCGCACAAGCTTAATCAGCTTGGAGCCGGCGAAAAACAGTACTGCGGCAATCACAACCCGTATGCCAAGTCCCAGCGCTTTTTCGGGAAGTGTGTCCACAAATTTCTCCAATGCATTCAAATCCCTGCTAATCTGTTCTATATCAATTTCCATGTCTGTTGTTATCAGCATATACTTTCCATCCCATTTCTACAACATATTCACGCTAACCGATTGTATGTATAAAAAGCCCGCTCCGAAGCTTCGGCTCAAACCATGTGGATTTTGGCGGCATCAAAAGCCCTGCGTCGGCAACCGCAAACAGCTCCTGTATGGATGTAGGGTACATTGCAAAGGCAGCAGCGCTGTCCGTACGCACACGCCGCTCAAGCTCCTCCATTCCCCGAATACCGCCCACAAAATCAATCCGCCTGTCCGTCTTAGGATCCTTGATGCCCAGTATCGGCGAAAGCACATGATTTTGCAGGACTGCCACATCCAATCCGTCTACGGGATCATCATTTTTGTACGCTTCCTTTATCCGCAGCAGATACCAGGTATCACCGACAAACATTGCAACCTCGCCCTTTACAGACGGCCTGACACAATTTTTCTGTTGCGACACAATGTCAAATATTTCTGACACGCGTGTCAGAAATTCCGCTTCGGAAAGCCCGTTTAAATCCTTCACTACACGGTTGTAATCCATAATCATCAATTCTTCGTCAGCAAACAGCACGGAGAGAAAATAGTTAAATTCTTCCGTTCCCGTATAATCCGGATGCTCCGCCCGCATTTTTAAGCCGACTTTAACAGCGGAAGCACACCGGTGATGTCCGTCCGCAATATAAATCTGTCCAATCTGCGAAAAGGCACTCCCAATTGCCCGAATATCCCCATCGGCACGAATACACCATACGCGGTGCGTAATGCCGTCCTCCGAGGTGAAATCATAAAGCGCATGTTCTTTTTTCGTCCTTACAAGAATTTCCCGGATAATGTCATTTGCCCGGTATGCCAAAAAAATCGGTCCCGTCTGCGCCTTGCAGGTTTCCACATGGCGGATTCGGTCAAGCTCTTTATCTGCACGTGTGTTCTCATGTTTTTTAATCACCTGGTTTTGGTAGTCGTCCACGCTCGCGCACGCTACAATTCCGGTCTGCACCCTGCCATCCATCGTTAGCTCGTAAATATAATACACGGGCTTGTCCTCCTGCACAAACACGCCCTTTTCTATCATGCCCCAAAGCAGGTCATGCGCCTTTTCGTATACTGCATCAGCGTATGTGTCCACGCTGTCGTCAAACTGTGTTTCCGCCCTGTCAATATTTAAAAACGACAGCGGATTTCCCTTCACTGCCGCGCACGCCTCCCCGCGGCTGTACACATCATACGGAAGCGCCGCAATTTTGTTTTCCAGTCCCTTCTTTGGTCTGTATGCCCGAAACGGTCTGATTACTGCCATAAATTTCTCCTCCTCTGTTTTCTCACTAAATCTATTCTACCGTGTTTTCCCTCCTTTGACAAGCCGGCCTTATCGTGATATAGTAAAATTAATTTTATGAAAAATTAACGATAAGGAAAGGATGATTGCATATGACATCAGAAGACAGGAAAATACTGGACCGGATTAACGATTACGCCGATAAGGTCTTAAAAGATTTTGACCCGCAGAAAACACAGGTTTCATTCCAGCTGGAAAAAGTCAAACCCATTATGGAAGAAATCGCAAAAGAAAAAGGGACAAGCGTTGAGGAAATCTTTATCAAATACATGGACCTGGCAAGTGAAGTTACTGCTGAGCGCGAGACAAAGTTTCAAAACACCATTGGAAACATGACAAAATACGGCGATGTGCATGACGCATAAAAAGCGCCGGACGGCACAGGTAAAACAGTGCCATCCGGCGCTTTTTATTTTTGTACAAAAGAGAAATCTTATTTCACTACCCTTACACGGAACACACCGTCAATGCCATTCAACCGCGCAAGGATTTTCTCGTCCGCCGCTGCCGCAATATCCATCAGCGTATACGCAAACTCGCCTCTTGACTTGTTTGTCATATCGCTGATATTAATGCCTGCCTCACCGAATGCCGCCGTAAACTGCGTAATCATATTTGCTATATTCTTATGCAGAATTGCCACTCTGCCCACATTTGAGCACACGCCCATGTCACAGGCAGGGTAATTTACGCTGTTTCTGATATTGCCGTTCTCAAGGTAATCCATCAGCTCATCCACCGCCATCATGGCACAGTTATCCTCCGACTCCTCCGTCGAAGCGCCAAGATGCGGAATGACAATGCATCCCTTCTTTCCCGCCGTCGTCGTATTCGGAAAATCAGAAACATACTTTCTTACCTTGCCCGCCTCAAGCGCGGCAATCATATCCTTCTCGTTTACAAGCTGATCCCTTGCAAAATTTAAGACAATCACGCCCTCTTTCATCTTCTCAATGGCAGCAGCGTCAATCATGCCCTTTGTGGCATCCATCAGCGGCACGTGTACTGTAATATAATCACACTCCGCATAAATATCATCCACATTTTTCACATGCTTTACTTCCCTTGTCAGCTTAAGCGCCGCATCCACCGAGAGATACGGATCATAACCGTAAACCTCCATGCCAAGCGCTACCGCCGCATTTGCCACACGGATACCGATTGCACCAAGTCCGATAATGCCAAGCTTCTTCCCGTAAATTTCCGTGCCTGCAAAATTCTTCTTCGCCTTCTCCGCATCTTTGCCGACTGTCTCTACATCCGCGTTCGCCTTTACCCAGTCGATGCCGCCCGTCACGTCCCTTGACGCAAGCAGCATGCCGCAGAGCACAAGCTCCTTTACACCGTTTGCGTTTGCACCCGGCGTGTTAAATACCACAATACCCTGCTCCGCGCACTTCTCAAGCGGGATATTATTTGTTCCGGCACCCGCCCTTGCCACTGCAAGCAGATTCTTTGGCAGTTCCATGTCATGCATTGCCGCGCTTCTTACAAGCACACCCTCTGCATTTTCCATGCTGTCCGTTTTTTGATAATTCTCCGTAAATCTTGATAAACCGATTTCTGAAATCGGATTCAAACAATTATATTGATACATTTTGACACCCTTGCTCCTTTCTCAGTGTGAAAAATTTATTTTTCACACTGACTCCTCAAACTTTTTCATAAACTCCACAAGCTTCTCCACGCCCTCAATCGGCATTGCATTGTAGATGCTTGCTCTCATGCCGCCAACGGTTCTGTGTCCCTTTAAGTTCTCAAATCCTGCCTCTTTTGACTCTTTGACAAACTTCGCATCAAGCTCCTCGTTTCCCGTCACAAAAGGAACATTCATTAAAGAACGGTCTTCCTTTCTCACAGTTCCCTTAAAAAGCTTACTCTCGTCAAGGAAATCATAGAGGATTTTTGCCTTCTTTTCGTTGTACTCTTTCATCTTCTCAAGTCCGCCCCTTTTCTTGAGCCACTTGAATACCTTGCCGCAGATGTAAATGCCATATGCAGGCGGTGTGTTGTACAGCGAATCATTGTCCGCGTGCGTCTTATACTTTAGCATGGTCGGTGTGCCCGGAAGCACATCATCCGTAATTAAATCTTCCCTGATAATGACAATTACCACACCGGCAGGTCCGATATTCTTCTGAACACCGCCATAAATGACGCCGTACTTTGTCACGTCTACAGGCTCGGAAAGAAAGCATGAAGATACGTCTGCCACAAGCGTTTTTCCCTTTGTATTCGGAAGCGTCTTAAACTTCGTGCCGTAAATCGTATTGTTCTCGCAGATATAAACATAATCCGCATCCTCTGAAATCGGCAAATCCGAGCAGTCCGGTATGTAAGAAAACGTCTTATCCTCACTAGAGGCAATCTTATTTGCCTTACCGTAGATACAAGCCTCCTGATATGCTTTCTTTGCCCACTGGCCTGTTACGATATAATCGGCAACGCCGTTTTTCATCAGATTCATCGGAATCATCGCAAACTGCTGGCTTGCACCTCCCTGTAAAAACAGGACCTTATAATTGTCGGGAATATTCATAAGCTCCCTTAAATCCGCCTCAGCTTCCTTGATAATCGTATCGTACGCCTTCGAGCGGTGGCTCATTTCCATAACCGACATTCCGGTTCCTCTGTAATCTAACATCTCGTCTGCAGCTTCTTTCAAAACTTCTTCAGGTAAAACTGCCGGACCTGCTGAAAAGTTATACACTCTTGCCACTTTTAATTCCTCCTTGTTTTTCGAAGAAAAATGCGACTGCCCCTACAGGAGCAGAGGAATTTTCCTCCT
>DKYC01000096.1:43076-43807 GCA_002492295.1 Lachnospiraceae bacterium UBA7110 | reverse complement strand
AAAATCCCTGTAAGAGGTGAACTTACAGGGATTTTTTCTGTTAGAAGAGTTTTTCCATACGCTTCATTGCTTCTATGGTGTTTTCACGGTTACCAAAGGAGGTCAGGCGGAAAAAGTTCTGCCCGTTTTTACCAAAGCCTGCACCGGGGGTACCCACTACCTGTGCGTTGTTTAGGAGGTAGTCAAAGAAATCCCATGAATCCATATTATTTGGACATTCAAACCATATATAAGGAGAATTGATGCCGCCGAAATACCGAATGTTTTTTCGTGCAAGTCCGTCTGCGATAATATGCGCGTTTTCCTGATAATATTTGATGTTTTCTTTACATTGTGCCATGCCTTTTACGGAGAAGGCAGCGGCGGCACCTTTTTGGACGATATAGGATACTCCGTTAAATTTTGTTGTCTGACGGCGGTTC
Source organism: Lachnospiraceae bacterium UBA7110 (assembly GCA_002492295.1). Taxonomy (GTDB): domain Bacteria; phylum Bacillota; class Clostridia; order Lachnospirales; family Lachnospiraceae; genus COE1. The sequence continues at coordinate 43,385 of DKYC01000096.1, read as the reverse complement.
CACATGGCGTTTAAGGAGAGTGTGGCTCCTGTGGAAGCCGTAAAGGTTAAAGCTTTAGGAACAATGGTATAGCCGCAGCGTGTGCCGGTAAAACCTGCTGTTTTTGAGAGGGAACAGAATTCGATTGCACATTTTTTGGAACCTTCAATGGCAAAAATACTTCTTGGCAGTGTCTCATCAGTAATAAAACACTCATATGCCGAATCATAGAGAATGATTGCATTGTTTTCCAGCGCGTAGTCAACCCATTCTTTTAGCTGTTCTTTGTTGTATGCGGCGCCTGTTGGGTTGTTGGGGGAACAGATATAG
>DKYC01000096.1:4500-42803 GCA_002492295.1 Lachnospiraceae bacterium UBA7110 | reverse complement strand
CGCGCCGGTGGGGTTGTTGGGGGAACAGATATAGATAATATCTGCATGGACACTGTGGTCAGGCATGGGTAGAAAATGATTTTCGGCGTTTGCGTCAATGTAGGTTATCGTCCTGCCATTCATAATATTGGTGTCAACATATACAGGATATACGGGGTCGGGAATCAGGATAACGTTATCTTTGGCAAACAGGTCAGTGATGTTTCCGGTGTCACTTTTTGCGCCGTCCGAGACGAATACTTCATCGGCGTCTATTGCAGCGCCATTTCGCCTGTAGTAGTCAACAATTGCTTCACGCAGGAATTCGTAGCCCTGTTCAGGACCATAGCCTTTAAAGGTTTCGGCGCTTGCAAGGGCATCTACACCTTCATGAAGCTGTGAGATTATCTCGGAACCGATTGGAAGCGTGACATCCCCGATTCCAAGACGGATGATTTTTTTGCCGGGATGTGCTGACGCATAGGAATTTACGCGGTGCGCAATCTCAGAAAAAAGATAGCTTTCTTTTAAGTTTAAATAATTTTCGTTTAAATTTGGCATAATGTTGCTCCTTTCTGCTATTTGTCTGGAAAAATAGTTGTCCTTATTAGAAACACTAAAATAATCATATACGCATTCCATGAATTTGTCAATTATATATGGACAGATTAAACTTTGCAGGAAAAATTATATGAAACCGAACTTGCATTCTGTCTTAGAGTGTGGTAAGTTTAATCGGGAGAAGCATTAAGTACTGTCTGCTTAGATAGACAGGGACGAATGTGGTTATAATATGTTTAGTGAGCGGGAGGATTATGATGTTTGAGAATGAGGTATCGGATGCGAAAAGAGTTGTAAGTGAATTTTTGGAACAGGCAGGTTTGAAAGAGGGGAATCTTATTGTCATTGGCTGTTCTACAAGTGAAATTGCGTCTAAGCGCATTGGCTCTTATTCCAGCGCGGAACTTGGAGAGGCAGTTTTTACCGCAATGTATGAGGAGCTTTGTGCGCACGGTTTTTTTGTGGCGGCGCAGTGCTGTGAGCATTTAAACAGAGCGTTAATTATGGAAGAGGAGGCTGCGGGGCGGTACGGTTATGAAATTGTGAATGTAATGCCGATGCCAAAAGCAGGGGGCTCTTTCGCGACAGCCGCATGGAAGCATATGAAAAACCCTGTTGCGGTGGAGCATATACAGGCGCATGGCGGAATTGATATCGGGGATACGCTGATTGGAATGCATTTAAAGGCTGTGGCGGTTCCTGTCAGAATTGCACATCCGGCGGTTGGGGGAGCGCATATTGTATGCGCGAGGACACGTCCAAAATATATTGGCGGTGAGCGTGCGCATTATAATAAGGAAATGGTATAAAATTTTTAAAATTTCCTTTCTAAAGTATCTGTTTTATGTTATAATCGTTTTATCTGTAATGTATTAAAAAAGCAGGAACATCGAAAGGGTAATCAATGTCACAGGAGCAGGAAAGCATAGAACATAAGGAGAAAACAGCACGAAGAGCTGCCGGGGAAAGCAAGAATACGGGAAATACGCTGAATGCATTTCTGCTGATATTGGTTTTTATGATGCTGTGTATCTGTACGGTGCTTTTGGTATTGGTAGTAAATCTGCATCAGGAAGTCGGGAACATCAATACAAGACTCATGGCACTGCAGGAAGCAAACCGCTATGTGGAATTGGAGGAAACGGAGCTGGAGCGTGTTTCCGATATCAACGGAAGCAATGTTGACCAAACCGAGGCGGCGCATATTGTGGAAGCAGCAGCGATTGAAAATAAGGTTGTTTGGGATAGGGGCGGAGACCGAAGCTCTGGAATAAAGCGGGTTTATCTGACGTTTGATGATGGCCCAAGCTCCAATACGGACAGGATTCTTGATATTTTGGACCAGTATGGTGTGAAAGCAACTTTTTTTGTTGTAGGAAAGGAAAATTACACGGAACAATATAAGCGCATTGTGGAGGACGGACATACGCTGGCAATGCATTCGTACAGTCATGTATACAGGGATATTTACAGCTCGCTGGATGCGTACAGGCAGGATTTAGATAAGCTGCGTACTTTTTTGTATGAGATTACGGGTGTTGAGTGTAAGATTGTGCGTTTTCCGGGAGGCAGCAGCAACACCACCAGCAAAGTTGACATGCATACGCTGATAGAATATCTCGACAGTGAGGGTATGATATATTTTGACTGGAATGTTTCAAGCGGTGATGCGTCCGGGGCGCAAAGGAGTGCGGATCAGATTGCGTCGAATGTTTTGGACAATGTAGATAAGTATGATAATGCGGTAGTTTTGATGCATGACGCGGCGGGGAAAAATTCCACGGTTGATGCGCTGCCGATTATTATAGAAAAACTGCTGGAGTCGGAGGATACGGTTCTGTTGCCGATTTCGGAGGATACAGTAAGAGTACAGCATATACGTTGAGAGGGTACGATGCTGATAGGGCACGGGTACAATGTGCAAAAAAATAAAAGCGAAGGAGATTATACAATGGGTTTTTTTCAGGATTTAAAGCAGGATTTATCGCAGACAGTGGCAGACATTAATACGGACGGGGTATTGGACGATATGGAGCTTGACGCGGATATGCCTGCGTCATCAGAAGATTTGTTTGGCAGTGTGGCGGGAGAGGATTTTGCGGATGTAGAGGCGATGCTTGAAAAAGAGATTCCGGCGTTGAATGAGGAGCCTATGACGGCATTGGAGGAAAGTACATCGGAGGATTTGCTGGGCAGTCTTGGCGAACTGGATAAGGCAGATACGGATTTGGCTGATGAGCAGGCAACAGAGGTGTCTTCGGATATACCGGAGTCTGATTTTAATGCAGGGATTGATTTTTCCGAAAGCGGTCTTTCTGGTACGGATATGCCTGTTGTAGGAGAATCGGATAATAATAGTGAAATAAGTGAGGCAGATGCAGAAATGGAAGAATTATTAAATGAAGTAGAGCAGAATATAGAAGAATCCACATTTATGGATGCCGCGCCGCAGGAAACACAGCAGCCGGATACGGATACCGGAGTGGCGGCATCGACGGATACGACGGTGATTACGGCGGGCATGAATATCACGGGTGATGTGACGAGCAGCGGCAACATGGATTTGATTGGGAATATTACGGGAAATATTGAAATTCTCGGCAAGCTTAATGTTACAGGCGGAATTACCGGTAATTCCGCTGCAGCGGAAATTTATGCGGAGTCTGCACAGATTAACGGCGAGGTAAGGAGTAAGGGCAGCGTAAAGATTGGGCAAAGCTCTGTGGTAATTGGCAATATCTTTGCGACAAGCGCAGTCATTGCGGGTGCGGTAAAGGGCGATATTGACGTGCACGGGCCGGTTATTTTGGATACGTCAGCGATTGTGATGGGCAATATTAAGTCGAAATCCGTTCAGATTAATAACGGTGCAGTCATCGAGGGTATGTGTTCACAGTGCTATGCGGATGTCAGCCCGACAACGTTCTTTAATGATGTAAAGAAGAACAGAAAACAGGCTTAAACAAATGGAGCAAAAACATGAAAAGGATTTTACTCAAATTAAGTGGAGAAGCGCTTGCGGGAGAGAAGAAGACAGGTTTTGACGAGCCGACGGTTACGGCGGTGGCGCGTCAGGTAAAGGAAATTACCGACAGCGGTGTGCAGGTGGGAATTGTGATTGGCGGCGGCAATTTTTGGCGCGGAAGAACCAGCGAAACGATTGACCGCACGAAGGCGGATCAGATTGGAATGCTGGCAACGGTGATGAATTGTATTTATACATCGGAAATCTTCCGGTTTGTGGGAATGAAAACGGAAATTTTCACGCCGTTTTCGTGCGCGGCTTTTACGGAGCTGTTCTCAAAGGACAGGGCAGTGGAGGCACTTGAACAGGGAAAGGTTGTTTTTTTTGCCGGCGGAATTGGGCACCCGTATTTTTCAACGGATATGGGCACCGTGTTAAGGGCGGTGGAGATAGAAGCGGATATGATTTTGTCTGCGCGTGCGGTTGATGGTGTTTATGATTCTGACCCGAAGCTGAATCGGCACGCGAAAAAATATGACACTATTCCGATTAAGGAAGTGGTAGAAAAGCAGCTTGGCGTTATGGATTTGGCAGCGGCTGTTCTGTGTATGGAAAATAAGATGCCGATGACGATTTTCGGACTGAATGAGGAAAACAGCATTATCAACACTGTGAAGGGCAATTCAAACGGAACGGTTATTACGGTGTAGGGGTATTCGGAAAGATAGAGATTATAATAAATCAGGAGGATAAAACAATGGACGCAAGAGTAAAGACATATGATGATAAGATGCAGAAGGCATTGGATTTTCTGATGTCGGATTATCAGACGATACGTGCGGGACGGGCAAATCCGCATGTGTTGGATAAGATTAAGGTCGATTATTATGGAACGCCGACACCGATTCAGCAAGTGGGAAACATTACGGTGCCGGAGGCACGGATGATACAGATTGCGCCGTGGGAAAAGAGCCTGATTAAAGAGATTGAAAAAGCGATTATGGCTTCCGATGTGGGGATTACACCAAGCAACGACGGCGTTGTAATCCGGCTTGTATTCCCCGAGCTTACGGAGGAGCGCAGAAAAGAGCTTGTGAAGGAAGTTAAGAAGAAGGGTGAGGAGTGTAAGGTCGCAATCAGAAATATCAGACGCGACGCAAACGATTCGTTTAAGAAGCTTGCAAAGACGGAAATTTCGGAGGACGAGATTAAGGATTTGGAGGATGCAGTTCAGAAGAGTACGGATAAATATATTAAGGATGTTGATAAGGCTATTGACGAAAAGTCGAAGGAAATTCTTACTGTATAAGAGATAAGTGTTCAAGAACGAATTTATATATTCTGCAATTATGAGGGCACTGAACGCGCCCTCTTTGCTTTTATGTACACGGGCAGGGAATTCCCTTACTCGGTTGTTTTAAGGTTTACATAGAATGTGTTGGAGAGGGAAAGCTTATTATGGAGAAAACAGTACCAAATCATGTGGCGATTATTCTTGATGGCAACGGGCGCTGGGCAAGGGCGAAGGGACTTCCGCGCACTGCGGGGCATGTGCAGGGTGCAAAGACGGTGGAGGCAATCTGCGAGGACGCGTATAACATGGGTATCAATTATCTGACGGTGTATGCGTTTTCGACGGAAAACTGGAACCGTCCTGAGAAAGAAGTGGATACGCTGATGAAGTTATTGCGGGATTATATGAAAAACAGCTTAAAGCGTGCGCAGAAAAACAATATGTGCGTGCGGGTTTTGGGTGATAAATCGAGGCTTGCACAGGATATTCAGGAGAGTATTCGGGCACTTGAGGATGCGACGAAGGATAATACGGGGCTTCACTTTCAGATTGCGATTAATTACGGCAGTCGTGATGAGATTACGAGGGCGGTAAAACGGCTTGCGAAACAGGTGGAGCAGGGCGCGCTTTTAGTGCAGGATATTGACGAGCAGCGGATTGCGGCGGAGCTTGACACAGCGGGGCTGCCAGATCCTGATTTGATGATCCGTACGTCAGGGGAGCAGCGGATTTCGAATTTTATGCTTTGGCAGCTTGCTTATGCGGAGTTGTATTATACATCCGTTGCGTGGCCTGATTTTGATAAGGCAGAGCTTGAGAAGGCGGTTTTGGCTTATCAGAACAGGGACAGAAGGTATGGGCTGGTTAAGGAGGATTAGGGATTTCATGGCGGGGAATATTCTTGGGAAAATCAGCAAAGAGAGAACGGTTAGCGCGGTGATACTGGCAGCAGCGGCACTTGCGTCAATTCTTCCGGGCGGAATCATTCTTGCGATGACCCTGTATGTGGTGTCGGTTATCGGATTTTTGGAACTGACGAAAGCGTGCGGCGTCCGGGAGCGTGCGGCATCGGGGGATTATGAAAAAAGGAACGCTCTGGAGTGGGCAGGCATCGGATGCATTACCTTGTATTATGGGGTTACCTACTGGACGCAGGATACGTCGTACAGCATGGAGCTTGTGATAGGAATGCTAATCGTACTGATGTTTGTGTATGTGTTTGGATTTTCCACCTATCACGCCAGCCAGGTGATGGATACGTACTTTTCGCTGATTTATGCGCCTGTCATGCTGTCGTTTGTATTTTTGACAAGACAGTTGGAAAATGGGATTTATCTGGTGTGGATGATTTTTATCAGCTCCTGGATTTCGGATACCTGTGCGTATCTTGTCGGTGTGATGATTGGAAAGCACAAGCTTGCGCCTGTGCTTAGTCCAAAGAAGTCAATTGAGGGGGCGTTGGGCGGCGTTGCCGGTGCAGCGCTTGCGGGGGCGCTGTTTGGGATGTATCTTGACAGGGTGCTTTCTTTGGGTCATTTTGCCGTTATGCTTGCAATTGTGGGCGGCGTGGGCTCCGTGATTTCGCAGGTCGGCGATTTGGCAGCCTCCGCGATTAAGAGAAATCATGGAATTAAGGATTACGGAAAGCTGATACCGGGGCATGGCGGTATTATGGACCGGTTCGACAGTGTGATTTTTACGGCACCAATTACGTATTTTTTGATTATAATGCTCGATAATATTTAATATAATATATGGAGGAACGGGAAAGTGAAAAAAATTGCGATACTTGGTTCTACTGGCTCGATTGGGACACAGACGCTTGAGATTGTGCGGGAAAATCCGGATTTAGAGATTGTAGGACTTGCGGCAGGGACGAATATTGATTTGTTTGAGCGGCAGGTGCGGGAATTTCACCCGAAGCTTGTATCGCTGCAAAGTGAGGCGGCGTGTAAGGAGCTGAAAATAAGGCTTGCGGATATACAGGTTACGGTTGTGTGCGGAATGGACGGACTCATACAGATTGCCGAGATGGAGGAGTCGCAAGTGCTTGTGACGGCGATTGTGGGGATGATTGGCATTCGTCCGACGATTGCGGCAATTAAAAAGGGCAAGGACATTGCGCTCGCGAATAAAGAGACACTTGTGACGGCGGGTCATATTATCATGCCGCTTGCAAAGGAGCGGGGGGTATCCATCCTTCCGGTTGACAGTGAACACAGTGCCATTTTCCAGTCCATGCAGGGTGAAAACAGGCAGCGGGTGAGCAGGCTTCTGATAACGGCATCTGGCGGTCCGTTCCGGGGAAAAACAAGGGAGCAGCTTGAAAACGTGCGGCTTGAGGATGCGCTGCATCATCCAAACTGGTCTATGGGAAATAAGATTACGATTGATTCCGCAAGTCTTGTCAATAAGGGACTTGAGGTTATGGAGGCAAAGTGGCTTTTTGGCGTGGAATTGGAACAGATACAGGTTGTCGTCCATCCACAGAGCATTATCCATTCGATGGTGGAGTATGTGGACGGCGGCATTATGGCGCAGCTTGGTATGCCGGATATGAAGCTGCCGATTCAGTATGCGCTGTTTTATCCTGACAGGCGTCCAATGAAGGGCAGGCGGGTCGATTTTTACGCGCTTGGCAGTATTACGTTTGAGAAGCCGGATATGGAGACGTTTACGGGGTTAAAGCTTGCCCTGCGTGCCGCTGGCGAGGGGGGAAGCGTTCCGACAGTGTTTAATGCGGCAAACGAGATGGCGGTGAGTCTGTTTTTGGGCAAAAAGATAAAATTCCTTCAAATTCCGGAGATTATTGAGATGTGCATGGATGCGCACAAGCGGATTGACGCGCCGAATGTGGAGGAAATTCTTGCAAGCGAGCAGGAGGCGTATGAGTTGATTCGTGCGAAATTTTAATTGCTGTGGCTGCAGGTGCGGCATGACGGAAAGGTAGAAAAGAAAGCATGATAGTGACGATAATTGTATTTATACTTGTATTTGGGGTCGTGGTGATTTCACACGAGCTGGGACATTTTCTGATTGCAAAGCTGAACGGCATCAGGGTGCTTGAGTTTGCGATTGGCATGGGACCTTCGATTGTGAAGTTTACAAAAGGAGGAACGCGGTATGTCTTAAAACTTCTGCCGATTGGCGGGGCTTGCATGTTTGAGGGCGAGGACGGCATATATGACGAACATCGTCATGAGAATCAGAAGGATGCGGATGCGAAGATACAGGGTTTGGATTCGTCCGGTGGGGAAGCGCCGGGGAAGGCGTTTAACGAGGTCAATGTATGGGCAAGGATTGCGACGGTGTTTGCCGGTCCTTTTTTTAACATTATTCTCGCGTTTCTGCTTTCGTTGATTGTAGTTGGATTTTCCGGCGAAATTCTTCCGGTTGTGCATTCGATTACGGAAGGGTATCCCGCGCAGGAGGCGGGGTTAGTGCCGGGGGATGTCATTACGCATGTGGACGGCGAACGGGTTTTTCTGCAGGGTGAGGTGACGATTGCCTCTGCGATGAATAAGGGTGAGCCGATGGAGATTACGTACCGGCGCGGACAGGAAAAGCATACGGCGACAATTCTGCCGAAGTTTAGCAGTGAGGATAATCGATATTATATCGGGTTTACAATTGGAGAGACCATTGAGTGTAAGGGGTTTGACCTCATAAAGTACAGTGTGCTTGAGGTGCGTTACTGGCTTAAGGCGACGGTAAAGAGTCTGATAATGCTTGTTCAGGGGAAACTTTCGGCAAATGATTTGTCGGGTCCCGTGGGGATTGCAGTGACGATTGACGAGACAATTGATACGGTGAAGCCGTATGGGATTTCTTCGGTCGTACTTACGATGATTAATTTTGCCGTGCTTTTGAGTGTGAACCTGGGTGTGATGAATCTGCTTCCGCTCCCGGCGCTGGACGGCGGACGTCTGCTGTTTATGTTTGTGGAAGTGGTGCGCGGGAAACCGGTGCCGCCGGAAAAGGAAGGTGTTGTGCATTTTGTGGGATTTGTATTGTTGATGATGCTTATGGTATTTGTGCTTTACAATGATATTGCGCGTATTTTTGCAAAGTAACTGCGGATAAAAGCATATGGAGGGAAAAATGGTTCGAGAGCATACAAAAGTTATTCGGATAGGAAATAAGGTAATCGGCGGCGGAAATCCGATTTTAATCCAGTCGATGACAAATACGAAGACATATGATGTGGCGGCGACTGTGGCGCAGATTCACCGTCTTGAGGCAGCGGGGTGTGAGATTATCCGCTGCACGGTGCCCGATATGGACGCTGCCGTGGCAATTGCGCAGATTAAGAAGGAAATTTCCATTCCCTTGGTGGCGGATATTCATTTTGATTATAAAATGGCAATTGCGGCGATGGAAAACGGCGCCGATAAAATCCGGATTAATCCCGGAAATATCGGAAGCCGCGAGAAGGTTGCCGAGGTGGTGCGTGTCGCGAGGGAACATAATGTGCCAATCCGTGTCGGCGTAAACAGCGGTTCGCTGGAGAAGGAATTGGTTGAAAAGTATCATGGCGTTACGGCTGAGGGCATAGTGGAGAGTGCGTTGGATAAGGTTCGGCTGATTGAGGATCTGGGGTATGACAATCTGGTAATCAGCATCAAATCCTCGGACGTGATGATGTGTGTGAAGGCGCATGAACTGCTTGCGGGTCAGACAAATTATCCGCTTCATGTGGGAATTACAGAGTCGGGGACAGTCACAAGCGGAAATATCAAGTCGGCTGTAGGACTTGGTATTATCTTGAATCAGGGGATTGGAGATACCATCCGGGTGTCGCTTACGGGAGATCCGGTGGAGGAGATTAAGAGTGCGAAGCTTATTTTGCGTACGCTTGGGCTTAGGACAGGCGGAATTGAGGTTGTGTCATGTCCGACGTGCGGCAGAACAAATATTGATTTAATCGGGCTTGCCAATCAGGTGGAGAATATGGTTCAGGGCTATGATTTGAACATTAAGGTTGCTGTGATGGGGTGCGCGGTAAACGGACCAGGGGAAGCGAAGGAGGCCGATATCGGTATTGCCGGAGGCATTGGCGAAGGACTTTTGATTAAAAAGGGTGAGGTTGTCCGAAAAGTGCCTGAGAATGAGCTTTTGTCCACACTGAAGGCGGAGCTTGATACATGGGGAAAACACTAAGAAACTTTAAAAAGCAGCAAAGGACACTGCTTAAGAGGTTTCTTAGTGTTTAGAAGAATGCCAAGTACAGGCATTCTTCCTAAGGTATTGGAAGAGATGAGGACGGATGGAGAAGAAATTTTTCGAGGCATTTCCAAATTTAAAGCTTGAAGGTGTCTTGCATGATTTGTGTGAGCAGGCGGTAGTGGAGAAAATTACTGCGACTAAAAGAAAGGATTTGCTGCGCATTTATCTGAAAAGCGAGCGTTTAATTGAAAAAGAACATATTTACAATGTTGAGCAGGAGATTAAAAAGCAGTTTTTCCCACAGGATAATATTGCCATAAAAATATATGAGCATTTTCTTTTGTCGGAGCAGTATACTCCGGCGAAGCTTATGGATATTTATAAAGAAAGCATTCTGCTTGAGCTGAAAGCGTGTGAACATATGCTCTATACAATGTTCCGTCAGGCGGATATGGACTTTCCGGATGAGAATAAAATGAAGCTTATTCTTGAGGACGGCGTGATTGCGAAGTCTAAGGAGGATGAGCTGATTGGCATTTTGGACAAGGTGCTGAATGAACGGTGCGGATTTCATGTAACGTTTTCGGTTTCTTATAAGGAGGCGAAGGCGGGGAAATATAAGGAGGATGATGAAATCCGTATCCGCAAAATCGTGGAACATATTTCGAGCCGTATCGGCGCGTCGGAAGCAGGCGGAAAGCCACAGGAAGCACAGGAAGCTGTTTTGCCTGCTGGGGAAACAAATATTCGAAGTGCCGATACGCCTGTCTCAAAAACGGAGACTTCCGCAAAAGCTGTCAGACCGCAGACTGCCGCATTTTCTGAAAACAGAAAGACTTTTCAGAAGTCAGACAACGGCGGAGACAGAGGCTTTCAGAGAAGACCGCTTAAGCGTTCCGATAATCCGAATGTTATTTTCGGACGTGATTTTGAGGATGATACGATTGAGATTAAGGATATTTGGGGCGAGATGGGTGAGGTTGCCATCCGTGGAAAAGTGCGTGCCCTTGACAAACGTGAAATCAGAAACGAGAGAACGATTGTAAGTTTTGAACTTACGGATTTTACGGATACGATTAAAGTTAAAATGTTTGTGCACAACGAACAGCTTGACGAGTTGACCAATGAGCTGAAGACAGGGGGATTTTACAGACTGAAAGGCGTTACGGTGAACGATACGTTTGACCGGGAGCTGACAATCGGCTCTGTAGTCGGTATAGCAAAAATTCCCGATTTTACAACGGTGCGTATGGACAACAGCGCAAGAAAGCGTGTCGAGCTGCATTGCCACACTAAAATGAGTGATATGGATGGCGTTTCGGATGTAAAGGATATTATCAGCCGTGCGAAGAAGTGGGGGCATAAGGCGATTGCGATTACGGACCATGGCTGTGTGCAGGCTTTTACGGACGCAAACCACAGTGTGTCGCCTGACGAGGATTTCAAGATTATTTATGGGGTGGAAGGCTATCTTGTAGATGACTCGAAAGAAATTGTTACAAACGGTAAGGGGCAGACGCTTGATGGGGCGTATGTCGTGTTTGATATTGAGACGACGGGTTTTTCGCCTGTTACGAACCGCATTATTGAAATCGGCGCCGTGAAGGTGGAACATGGCGAGATTACGGAGCGGTTTTCGACCTTCGTTAATCCTGAGGTACCGATTCCGTTTGAGATTGAAAAGCTGACGGGAATCAGTGACAGCATGGTGATGGAAGCGCAGACAATTGAGACGGTGCTGCCGGAATTTCTTGCGTTTGTGGGGGATTCGGTCCTTGTTGCGCACAATGCGGGCTTTGATGTGGGCTTCATCCAGGAAAACGCGAAACGGCAGGGAATCGCAGTGGATTTTACGTATGTGGATACGGTGGGAATTGCGCGGACGCTGCTTACGGGACAGGCAAAGTATACGCTTGACGCGGTGGCAAAGACGCTTGGAGTATCGCTTGAAAATCACCATCGGGCAGTTGACGACGCGGAGTGCACGGCGCAGATATTTGTGAAATTTACAGCAATGCTGAGTAAGGATGGCGTGGAGACGCTTGCGGCATTGAATGAGCTGGGAAAGGCGAGCGTGAACGCAGTGCGTAAGCTTCATTCGTATCATATTATTATCCTTGCCAAAAATCAGACGGGAAGGATTAATTTGTACAGGCTGATTTCAGAGTCGCATTTGACGTATTTTTATAAGAGACCGCTGATTCCGAAGAGTTTGATTGAAAAGTACAGGGAAGGTCTGATTATCGGGAGCGCATGTGAGGCTGGGGAGCTGTTCCAGGCTCTTTTGGAAGGAAAGAGTGATGCGCAGATTGCGCAGATTGTGCGGTTTTATGATTATCTGGAAATTCAGCCGATTGGGAATAACCGATTTATGATTGAATCGGAGCGCCACAGGGATATTCATTCGGAAGAGGACCTGATTGCGCTTAATAAGAAGATTGTAAAGCTTGGGGAACAGTTCCATAAGCCGGTCGTCGGAACATGTGATGTGCATTTCCTTGACCCGCAGGATGAGGTATACCGCCGTATTATTATGACGGGAAAGGGTTTTAAGGACGCGGATAACCAGGCACCGCTATATTTGCGTACGACGGAGGAGATGCTGGACGAGTTTGCGTACTATCTCGGAAGTGAGAAGGCGGAGGAAATAGTGGTGACGAACACAAACAGGATTGCCGATATGTGTGATAAAATTGCACCGGTGCGTCCCGATAAATGTCCGCCCGTGATTGAGAACAGCGACCAGCAGCTTCGTGATATCTGCTATCGGAAGGCGCACGAGATGTATGGCAATCCATTGCCGGATATCGTGGAGGCAAGGCTGGAGCGGGAACTTAATTCCATTATCAGCAATGGTTTTGCCGTGATGTATATTATCGCGCAGAAGCTTGTGTGGAAGTCGGTGGAGGACGGGTATTTGGTCGGCTCAAGAGGATCTGTCGGTTCTTCCTTTGTGGCGACGATGGCGGGGATTACGGAGGTCAATCCGTTGAGTCCGCATTATTATTGTAAGAAATGCCATTACAGTGATTTTACGTCGGAGGATGTGAAGCGGTTTGCGGGAATGGCGGGCTGTGATATGCCGGATAAAATCTGTCCGCAGTGCGGCGAAAAGCTCGTAAAGGACGGGTTTGACATTCCGTTTGAGACGTTTTTGGGTTTTAAGGGGAATAAGGAGCCGGATATTGACTTGAATTTTTCCGGCGAGTATCAGAGTAAGGCACATAAGTATACGGAAGTCATTTTCGGCTACGGGCAGACGTTTCGTGCAGGGACAATCGGTACGCTGGCAGATAAGACAGCGTTCGGATATGTGAAGCGGTATTATGAGGAGCGGGGTGTGAGCAAGCGCACAAGCGAGATTAACCGTATTGTCGAAGGGTGTGTCGGCGTCAGGAGAACGACGGGGCAGCATCCGGGCGGTATTGTGGTGCTTCCGGTGGGAGAGGAGATTAACTCGTTTACGCCAGTGCAGCATCCGGCAAACGACATGACGACCGATACGGTGACGACGCATTTTGATTACCATTCGATTGACCATAATTTGTTAAAACTTGATATTCTCGGGCACGATGACCCGACAATGATTCGTATGCTTCAGGATTTGACGGGGCTCGACCCGACACAGATTCCGCTTGATGATCCGGATGTGATGTCGCTGTTCCAGAATACGTCCGCGCTTGGCATTACGCCGGAGGACATTGGCGGCTGTAAACTTGGCTGCCTTGGGATACCGGAGTTTGGTACGGATTTTGCCATGCAGATGGTTATTGACTGCCAGCCGAAGCATTTTTCCGATTTGGTCAGAATTTCGGGTCTTTCACATGGAACAGATGTTTGGCTTGGGAACGCGCAGACACTGATTCAGGAAGGAAAGGCGACGATTTCAACAGCAATCTGTACGCGTGACGATATTATGACGTATCTGATTGGTATGGGGCTTGATTCGGAGGAATCGTTTAAGATTATGGAGGCGGTGCGAAAGGGGACAGTCGCAAAAAAGAAGTGTAAAGACTGGGATGTGTGGAAAAAAGATATGCTTGACCACAACGTGCCGGACTGGTATGTATGGTCGTGTGAAAAAATCCAGTATATGTTCCCAAAAGCGCATGCGGCGGCATATGTTATGATGGGGTGGCGGATTGCGTACTGCAAGGTCAATTATCCGCTTGCCTATTACTGTGCGTTTTTCAGTATCCGTGCGTCAGCGTTTTCCTATGAGATTATGTGTCAGGGCAGGGAGCATTTGGAGCGGATTTTGGCGGATTACAAAAAGCGCTCGGATACGCTGACCAACAAAGAGCAGGACGCGGTGCGGGATATGCGTATTGTGCAGGAGATGTACGCGAGAGGGTTTTCATTTGTGCCGATTGACATTTTCCGGGCACATTCGCGCAATTTTCAGATTGTGGACGGGAAGATTATGCCATCTTTAAGCAGTATTGACGGACTTGGCGAGAAGGCGGCAGATGCCGTTATGGAGGCGGCAAAGGACGGACCGTTTTTGTCGAAGGATGATTTCCGGAGCAGGACAAAGGTGTCTAAGACGGTGATTGATCTGATGAGTGATTTGGGACTGCTTGGAGACATCCCGGAGTCTAACCAAATGAGCCTGTTTGATCTGGTCGGGTAAAACATGGAATGAGGAGGGAATAAAAGAATACAATGAGAGGAAAAATGGAACATTCGTTTGCCGTAGAACCGGAGGTCAAGATTGGCAGGAATGACGACTGCTGGTGTGGAAGCGGGAAGAAATATAAAAAGTGTCATTATGATTTTGACGCAAAGCTTGATGAATACCGAAGGCAGAGATTTCTTGTGCCGCCAAGACGCATTTTGAAAAATCCGGCGCAGATTGAAAAAATACGGGAGAGCGCGAAGATTAATATTGAAATTTTGGACTATGTCGGGACGCATATTCAGGCTGGAATTTCGACGTTGGAGATTGACGAGTGGGTGTGCGCGATTACGAAGAAGCACGGCGCAGTTGCGGCGACCTTGAATTATGAAGGGTTTCCAAGGAGCGTGTGTACTTCCATTAATGATATTGTCTGTCATGGAATTCCCGCTAAGGATGTGGTACTTAAGGAGGGGGATATCATTAATGTCGATGCATCCACGATTCTGAACGGTTATTTTTCGGATTCTTCGAGAATGTACTGTATCGGGGAGGTATCCGCGGACAAAAAGCGTCTTGTGGAGGTCGCAAGGCAGAGCCTGGATGTGGGGCTAAAATATGTGCAGCCGTGGAGAAAGATTGGCGACATGGGTGCGGCGATTCATGAGTTCGCGGTAGAGAACGGATATTCGGTTGTGAAGCAGATTGGCGGACATGGCGTGGGACTTGAATTTCATGAGGATCCGTGGGTGAGCTATGTGTGTCCCCGGAATACGGGAATGCTGATGGTGCCGGGGATGATGTTTACCATAGAGCCGATGATTAATATGGGCAGGGATGAGATTTATATTTCGGATGAGGACGGCTGGACAGTTTACACGGAGGACGGTATGCCATCGGCGCAGTGGGAGGTACAGGTTCTTGTGACGCAGGACGGGTATGAAATTATCTCCTATTAGGAGCCGAGGGCATTGGTATTGGGGCTTGGAATGAAAAAAAGAGATACGTATCTGCTGGTGTTTTTTCTGATTACGGCTGCTGCGATGGCGCTTTTTATGAACGTTTTCGGAAAGGATGCCGGAGAGTGTGTTGTTGTGACAGTGGACGGAGAGGAGTTCGGTGTGTACCGTCTTTCACAGGACAGCGTGATTGAGGTGGAGAATGCATTTGGGTCAAACCGGATTGTAATCAAAAACGGCAGTGCTTATATGGAAGCTGCCGACTGTCCGGATAAATACTGTATGACGTATCAGCCAGTCACAAAAGCAAATGAGAGCATTATCTGTCTTCCGCATCGGCTGGTGATACAGGTGGAAGGCAAAAACTACATGGAAACAGATGGGATAGCAAGGTGATGACAAACGCAAAAAAGACTGCATACTGTGCAATGCTTACCGCATTGTCGATGATATTCAGCTATATTGAAGCGCTGATTCCGCTTTTTGTCGGGATTCCGGGGGTGAAGCTCGGACTCTCGAATCTTGTGGTGGTATCAGGGCTTTATTTTCTGCCTGCCGGGTGGGTTTTTTTGGTGCTTGTGTTAAAAGTGACACTGGTGTCATTTTTGTTTGGCAATTTGTCGATGCTGGTTTACAGTATGGCGGGCGGTGTGCTTAGCTTTCTTGCAATGCTTATGCTCAAACGGATAAAAGGTTTTTCCGTGGTTGGCGTGAGTATGGCGGGCGGCGTCAGCCACAATATCGGACAGTTGGCTGTGGCGGTGCTTGCTGTGGGGAGTGTGGCACCGCTTTCGTATCTGCCTGTGCTGATTGCGGCGGGTGCGGTATCAGGTACCGCGATTGGCGCGGCTGCGTACAGGGTGCGGGGGCTGCTCGGGAGGATGGAAAACGGCGGATGATACAAATTTGTAATAATTGTTGACCATTTGTCTGACATAAAGTATAATTATAGTATAAAATTACTAAAAAACACTCAGGACTACATAAAATGTTAAACAAATTGTGTATAATGGGAGTCTTATGGAGGGCGCGGAATGGAAAAGAATACAACAAATGATGTAACGCAAGGGATGGCGGTTGGCAAAAACAGTCAGATTGCAAGGCTTAGGAGGATTGCGAAGGAGACGAAGGGTTCACTTGCAATCGGAATTGTGCTTTTGGGACTGTTTTTCGTGTCAATGGTTATTTTTGCGTTGGAATCGAAACATCAGGTTGACTGTACGATGTATCTGAATCAGTACAGGCTGGGGTCGAAGGCGTTGACGACCGCAGTCCGCTCTTATGCCGTTACAGGTAATACGCAGTATTACGATGCATATAAGCAGGAACTGGAGATTGATAAGAACAGGGAGACTGCCTGGGCAGGGCTGGAGGCGAATAACCTGACGGGAAAAGAGTGGGAGACCTTAAATGAAATTGCGTCCCTTTCAAACGGACTGGTGCCCCTTGAGGAAAACGCAATGTCCTCGGTATCCTCGGGAGATTTGCAGACGGCTACTGATTATGTGTTTGGCGAGACATACAACAGTTCGGTGACGACCATAAGCGACCTTACGGATACGTTGATTTTGGAAGTGCAGGAGCGGCTCAAAACAAGGAAGAATGCCATGCTTGTCCTGCAGACGGTATGCGCGGTGTTATTCCTGCTTAGTTTTATTAAAATGGCTATGCAGTGCACAAAGACGGTAGGATTTGCAAACAGGGAACTGCTTGTTCCGATTGTCAAGGTATCAGAGCAGATGAATGCGCTTGCAGTCGGCAATTTACATACGGACCTTGATTTGAAGGCGGATGACAGTGAAGTAGGAAAGATGGTGGAGGACATCACTGTCATGAAGAGCACACTGGTAGGAATCATAGAGGAAATCGGCTTTGCACTGGAGCAGATGGGGCAGGGCAATTACAAGGTCTGCGTTGAGCGGGAATATGTAGGCGAATACATTCAGATTAAAGAGTCTTTGGAAAAGATTATCCAGGCAATGAAGATTGCAATTGGCGATATATCGGTAGCGTCGGATGAGATTGACAGCGGTTCCAGCCAGCTTGCGGATGCGGCCTCTGATTTGGCTAATTCATGTACTTCGCAGGCTTGTCAGGTTTCGGATATGGTGACGCAGATATCACAGCTTCAGGAGAGCATCAGCTATAATGAAAAAGAAGCGGAAGAGGCAGTGAAGATTTCGAGTCTTGCAAGTTCTACGCTTGTGGCGGCCGGTCAGAAGATGAGCGAGCTTGATAGGGCAATGAATGAGATTAATGAGTGCTCAAGGCAGATTACGCTGGTTACGACTTCGATTTCAGAGCTTGCCGATGAGATTGAAATGCTTTCTTTGAACGCATCGATTGAGTCTGCAAGGGCAGGAGAGGCAGGCAGAGGTTTTGCCGTGGTGGCAGAACAGGTAAAGAAGCTTGCGGAGGCATCGCAGGAGGCGGCAGGACAGACCAGTGAGCTGATTGAAAAGACAACAAACGCTGTAGATAAGGGAATGCAGATTGCAAAAGAGTCTGCTTCCTGCATGGAAGATGTTCAGATGGGTGCGGAGGAAACGGCTTCACGTATTGACGGAATCGTTGCAAATCTCAAGACAGAGGTGGGCAGCATTGATAAGATTACAGAGGGGATTAATGTGATAGCAGGTCTTGTGGATAACAATTCCGCAACTTCCCAGGAGACGGCGGCAATTGGCGAAGAGCTGAAATCGCAGGTTGAATCGATGGTGGATCTGATGGGAAGATTCCGGATTTAAAAATAAAACGGAAAAAAATTTACGGCAGTGCTTGACAAATGTCAGGCACTGTTTTATGATAAACATATGAATAATTGTTCATATGAATGGGTATTTGAAATAAAAAGGCGGTGAAGATGTGATGGAGAAAAACGGTTATGAGGTGGAATGCTGCGAGGAGCATATTATACACAATGAGCTTTTACAGAAGGTGGACGGCAAGGTTCCGGACGAGGAGGAAATTTCTGATTTGTCTGATTTGTTTAAGGTGTTTGGCGATTCCACGAGATTAAAAATCCTGTTTGTCCTTTTTGAATCGGAGGTATGTGTCTGCGATCTTGCGGAAATTTTAAATATGACCCAGTCGGCAATTTCCCATCAGCTTAAGGTGCTGAAGCAGTCAAAGCTTGTGACAAACAGGCGCGAGGGAAAGTCCATTTTTTATTCGCTTGCCGACGACCATGTGCGCAGTATCATTGCGCAGGGGCGTGAACATATTGAGGAAGATGTAAAAAAATAATAAGAAAGGAAAGAAGTACGATGAAAAAGAAATTTAAGCTTGAGGATTTGGATTGCGCAAACTGCGCGGCAAAAATGGAGGAGGCAATTAAAAAGATTGAGGGTGTCAATGACGCGGCGGTTAATTTTTTGGCACAGAAAATGACAATTGATGCGGTTGATGAGCGCTTTGACGCGATTATGGAGGAAGTCAAGGCGGCATGTGCAAAGGTGGAACCGGATTGCAAGATTTTGATGTAATAAAAAGCCCTGAGCCTGCAATATGGGCTTAGGGCTTTTTTGGAAGGAGGGGAATTATGACAAAAAAACAAAAAAAGATGCTGATTCGGATTATTATTTCGTTTCTTCTTTTGGCGGCGCTTATGGTTTTGGGGCATATGGGTATTTTGCCTGAACGTATTGGAATCCAGTTTGTGCTTTTTGCGGTTCCGTATCTGATTATCGGTTATGATATTATCTTAAAGGCGGCAAAAAATATACGGCGCGGACAGGTCTTTGATGAAAATTTCCTGATGATGATAGCAACCTTTGGCGCGTTTGGCGCAAAGGATTTTTCCGAGGCTGCTGCGGTGATGCTGTTTTATCAGGTGGGAGAACTGTTTCAGAGCTATGCGGTGGGGAAATCGCGCCAGTCCATTTCGGATATGATGGATATCTGTCCGGAATATGCCAATATTGAGGAGGACGGAGTACTGGTTCGGGCGGATCCCGACGATGTGGAGGTTGGAAGTATTATTGTGATAAAACCCGGTGAGCGTGTACCGCTTGACGGTGTTGTTGTGGAAGGGGAATCCCTGATTGACACGGCGGCGCTTACAGGGGAGTCCGTGCCGAGACGGATTGCCGTGGGAGACGAGATTATCAGCGGCTGCGTAAACGGAAGTGGTACGTTAAAGGTGCGCACAACGAAGGAGTTTGATGATTCCACTGTTTCAAAGATCCTAGAGCTGGTGGAGAATGCAGGCTCAAAAAAAGCAAAGGTGGAGAATTTCATAACGAGGTTCGCGCGGTATTATACGCCGGTCGTGACAATTGCCGCTATTATATTGGCAGTCCTGCCGCCACTTGTGTCAGGAGGAGGCTGGAGCGAATGGATTCACAGGGCGTGTATCTTTTTGGTTATTTCGTGTCCCTGTGCGCTGGTCATTTCCGTGCCGCTTGGCTTTTTCGGGGGAATCGGCGCGGCGTCGCGTATTGGCGTTCTGGTAAAGGGCGGTAATTACCTTGAGGCAGTTGCGGAAATGACGACGATTGTCTTTGACAAGACGGGAACGCTGACAAAGGGCGAATTTAAGGTTTCCGGTCTTTACGCGGATAACGGCTTTACGCAGGAGGAGCTTTTGGAGCTTGCGGCGCACGCAGAGGGATATTCCAACCATCCGATAGCGGAATCCGTCAGGGCGGCATATTTGGAGCAAACCGGAAAAGAGGTTGACTTAGGGCGTGTCGGAGAAGCGAACGAGCAGGCAGGACATGGAATTTGCGTAATGGTGGATCAGAAAACGGTGTTGGTTGGAAACGAAAAGCTGATGCGGGCAAATGGAATAGACTGTGCGGTATGCAGGGAATTAGAGTCATTGGAGCAGCAGCATCCGAATTTGATGAAATCAGGGAATACAGATGAAATATCGGCAGCGGAACGCGGTACCGTCTGTTATGTGGCATGTGACAATGTGTATGCAGGCGCGGTGATTATCTCCGACACGATTAAGGAAGGCGCACGCGAGGCGATTGCCGATATGAAAAAGGTCGGTGTCAGAAAGTGCATTATGTTAACCGGAGACAGACATGCGGCGGCTGAGGCGGTGGCAAAGGAGCTTGGCATTGATGAACTGCATGCGGAGCTTTTGCCGGCGGACAAGGTGGCGAGAGTGGAGGCATTGTTAGAGAACCGTGCGCCAAAAGAACGGCTGGCGTTTGTGGGAGACGGGATTAACGATGCGCCTGTGCTTGCGCGGGCGGACATCGGATTTGCGATGGGCAGTATGGGCTCTGATGCGGCGATTGAGGCGGCGGATGTGGTGCTGATGGACGATGACGTGCGAAAAATTGCCGCGGTAGTGAGGATTGCGAGAAAGACGTTGCGCATTGTGAAGCAGAATATTGTGTTTGCGCTCGCCGTAAAGGCGCTGGTACTGATTTTGGGTGCGCTTGGCATGGCAAGCATGTGGGAGGCAGTGTTTGCGGATGTTGGCGTGGCGGTGATTGCGATATTAAATTCCATGCGGACACTGCAGTACCGCGGGCGTTAGCGGGAAGCACTGATTAATATGTTCGGCGGATGAAGGGGAACAGACAGGGATGGAAATACATGTGCCGGTCAGGCAGCTTGTGGAGTTTATTCTCCGCGAAGGAGATATTGACAACAGAAAATCGTCGGGGTCGGATAACGCGATGCAGGAGGGAAGCCGCATCCACCGCATGATACAGCGCGAGATGGGCAGTGAATATCATGCGGAGGTGGGGCTTAAGCTTGCGTGGTGTGCGGGAAATTATGAGATTGTGGTGGAAGGCAGGGCAGACGGCATTATTGACAGAACAGAAACAGCGGGTGCGCAGGACAAGGTCGTTATTGATGAGATTAAGGCAACATACCGGGAGCTTAGGCGGATCCATGAGGCATCGGGTGTGCATCTTGCACAGGCAAAGTGTTATGCGTATATTTACGCAAAACAGAACACACTTTCTACTATCGGCGTGCGCGTGACCTACTGCAATATTGAGACGCAGCAGCGCAAATATTTTGAGGAAGAATACACGTTTTGCGTGCTGGAGCAATGGTTTGACAATCTTTTAACGGAATATAAAAAGTGGACGGATTTTCAGGTAATGTGGGATAGTATCCGAACGCAGTCCATAAAGGACCTTACGTTTCCGTTTTCATACAGGGATGGGCAAAAAGAGCTTGCAGCCAGTGTATACCGGACGATTTACCATAAAAGGAAGCTGTTTTTGGAAGCGCCGACAGGTGTCGGAAAAACGATATCCACGGTATTTCCTGCGCTGAAAGCGATGGGGGAAGGGATGGCAGAAAAGATTTTTTACCTTACGGCCAAAACAATCACGCGCACAGTGGCACAGGACTGCTTTTCGCTTTTGCAGAAAAACGGTCTGCACATGAAAACAGCGACGCTGACGGCAAGGGATAAAATCTGTTTCCTGAAGGAAAACGAGGTAAAAAAAGAGGCAGAGTGTAATCCGGATGCATGTCCTTATGCGAAAGGACATTATGACAGGGTGAACGGGGCCATGTATGATTTGCTGACGCATGAGAATGCCTTTACGCGGGAAAAGGTAAAGGAATATGCGGCTAAGCATAGTGTGTGTCCTTTTGAACTTAGCCTCGATATGAGTCTGTTTTCCGATGCAGTTATCTGTGATTATAATTACGTCTTTGACCCGCGCGTATATTTGAAGCGTTTCCTGGGCGAAAATAACGCGGGAAGGGATTATGTATTTTTGATTGATGAAGCGCATAATTTACTGGAGCGTGGCAGAAAGATGTACAGCGCTGCGCTGTTTAAAAATTCTTTTTTAGCAGTCCGACGCCTGATGAAGGAACCGGCGCCAAAAGTGGCAAGGCTGCTTGACAAATGTAATAAGGAGCTGCTTGCCATGAAACGGCAGTGCGAGGATTATCAAAAGCAGGAGGACATCGACGGGTTTGTCAATGCACTTACACGTTTGTATGCGGCGCTGGATGATTTTTTGGATGAGCATGACGAAAGTCACCGCGATGCGTTTCCCGATAAAAAGGAGATTTTGGAATTTTACTTTGAAGTGTCGCATTTTTTAAACATGTATGAGTTAATGGATCAAAATTACGTGGTGTATGGCCAGTTGATGGATGACGGGGATTTTATGCTAAAGCTTTTCTGCGTGGATCCTGCAAAGAATCTGAAAGCCTGTATGGAGAAGGGCAGGAGCAGTATTCTTTTTTCGGCGACGTTTCTGCCAATCCAGTACTATAAAAAGCTGCTTGGCGGTGAGGCACAGGATTATGAGGTGTATGCAAAATCCACTTTCCGGGAGGAAAAGAAGGCGCTTTTTATTGCCAATGATGTGACGAGCAAATACACGAGAAGGAGTGACGGCGAGTTTCGGCGCATTGCGCGTTACATTCATGAGATTGTGCGGCAGCGCTATGGGAATTATATGGTGTTTCTGCCATCATACCTGTTTTTGGAGCGGGTGTGCCAATGTTTTATGGAAGAGTACTTTGACGCGGAGTGTATGGAATGCATCGTGCAGGAGGACTACATGGGCGAGGCGGAACGTGAGGCGTTTTTGCAGCGTTTCCAAGGGAATGAGGACTGTAATCCCAGGGAGGATATTGCGTTTGAAATTGAGGAGGTACAGGAGCATATTCTGATCGGTTTTTGTGTCATGGGCGGTATTTTTTCGGAAGGGATTGACTTAAAGCATGACAGCCTGATTGGGGCGGTGATTGTGGGAACGGGGATTCCGCAGGTAGGCTGCGAACGGGAGCTGTTAAAGGAATATTTTGACGGGCGGGGAGAGAGCGGGTTTGATTATGCGTACTGTTACCCGGGAATGAACAAAGTACTGCAGTCGGCGGGACGTGTCATCCGTACGGCGGAGGATGTGGGCGTAGTGGCGCTTTTGGACGAGCGTTTTTTGGAATACCGCTACAGGCGGATGTTTCCAAGGGAGTGGAGCAGCTATGAGGTCGTGGGCGTTGATACGGTTGCGGGGCGCGTGGAAAAGTTTTGGAATGACTGGCTTTAAAATTAAGAATTGGGAATTATTGTTTCATTTTAAGCCGATTTATGATACAATGGGCGCAAGAGAGAATAAATGTGTGCGGAAACAAAAAATAGAAAACGGAGGGTAATTATGGCGGATATCAGGAAACTTCAAAACGGCAGCGACATCAGAGGAATTGCGTGCGAGGGCGTGGAAGGAGAACACGTCAATCTTACGGAGGATGCAGGAAACCTGATTGGCGGCGGCTTTGTCAGATGGCTTGCAGAAAAGAAAGGAAAGAAAGCGGGGGAGCTTAGAATTGGTATCGGCCATGACTCACGCATTACGGCGGACAGCCTCTTTGCGGCAGCGGCAAAGGGAATCGTGGCAGCAGGTGCAAAAGTTTACGCGTGCGGACTGGTTTCAACGCCTTCGATGTTTATGACAACGGTGTTTGACGAATTTGGTTTTGACGGCGCGATTATGATAACGGCAAGTCATCTTCCGTTTAACAGGAACGGTTATAAGTTTTTTGACAGGGACGGTGGCCTGGAGCATGACGATATCACAACGATTTTAGAGACCGCTTCGTCACTTTCCGTTGCGGACGCAAGTCTTGACGGCGTGGAAAAAGTGGACTCAATTTCGGTATATTGTGATTTTTTAAAGGATAAGATAAGAAAGAGTATCAATGCCGCAGATTATGGGAAACCGCTTACAGGTTTACATATCGTGGTTGATACGGGAAACGGAGCGGGCGGCTTTTTCGTGGAGAAGGTGTTAATTCCGCTTGGTGCGGACACATCGGGCAGTCAGTTTTTGGAGCCGGACGGACATTTTCCGAATCATATTCCGAATCCGGAAAATAAGCAGGCGATGGAATCCATCCGGCAGGCGGTGCTTAAGAATAAGGCGGATTTAGGAATTATTTTTGATACGGATGTTGACAGGATGTCGGCGGTTCTTCCAAACGGTGACGAAGTCAACAGGGATGCGATTATTGCGATGATGACGGCGATTATTGCAGAGGATTATCCGGGCGGCACGATCGTCACGGATTCTGTCACGAGCGACCGTCTGACGCGTTTTATCGAGAGCATCGGTATGAAGCATCACCGGTATATGCGCGGCTACAAAAACGTGATTAACGAGTCAATCCGCTTAAACAATGCTGGAATTGTTTCACCGCTCGCAATCGAGACATCGGGACATGGTGCGCTCAGTGAGAACTATTTTCTTGACGACGGGGCGTATATGGCAGTAAAACTGCTGATTGCGCTTGCGAAGGCAGCAAAACAGAACAAGCCGCTCTCTGCGTTTATCGAGTCGTTGGAAAAAGGCTTTGAGGAGCGGGAATACCGTTTTAAGATTGATTGTGATAACTTTAAGGAATATGGACAAAATGCGCTGAATACATTCGAGGAAAGGGCAAAAGCGAAAGGGTATCAGATTGCCCCCAATTCATATGAGGGTATCCGCATTACGTTTGATACGGATGAGGTGAAAGGCTGGCTGCTTTTGCGCATGTCGCTTCACGACCCGCAGATGCCGTTAAATATCGAAGGCGTGAGGGAGGGCGACTGCGACAGGCTCTTTGATATCGTGCTGGAGCTGCTTGAGGGATTTGATAAGTTGGTGACACCTGACAGATAGTTTTTTGGGGGAGGTTATGAATGAGAATCGGAATGGGGTATGACGTACACCGTTTGGTTGAAGGAAGGGATTTGGTTATCGGCGGTGTGACAATTCCGTATGCGCTTGGACTTTTGGGGCATTCGGATGCGGATGTGCTGCTGCATGCAATATCTGACGCGCTCTTGGGTGCTGCTGCGCTTGGCGATATCGGGAAGCATTTTCCGGATACCGACCCGGCGTACAAAGGAATTTCGAGTATTTCGCTTTTAGAGCGTGTGGGAGCGCTTTTGGAAGAAAATATGTTTTTTATTGAAAACATTGACGCGACCATTATTGCGCAGGCGCCGAAAATGCGTCCGCATATTGACCAAATGCGGGAAAATATTGCAAACGCGCTGCATATCGGAATTGACCAGATTAACGTAAAGGCGACAACCGAGGAGGGACTTGGTTTTACGGGCGAGGGCAAAGGAATATCGGCGCAGGCGGTATGCATGCTCACAAGTCCAAGACAGATGGCGACAATGGAAACCGCAAATGTGAGCATGCTCACAAGTCCAGGACAGATGGCGACAATGGAGATGACCAAGCATCCGGCGGCGCAAGGCTGCGGGGGCTGTAACGGGTGTAAGAAATCACAGATTATTTATGAGTAAAGGTTTATTTGTAAACGCAGGATACGGATGAAAGAATGGAGGAATTTAATATGGCAATGATAACGACACCGCATATTAATGCTGAGGCGGACGCGTTTGGAAGAACTGTGCTGATGCCTGGCGACCCGCTGCGTTCCAAATTTATTGCGGAGAACTTTTTGGAGAACGCGCAGCTTGTCAACAATATCAGGGGAATACAGGGGTATACGGGCACTTATAAAGGAACGAAGGTAAGCGTCATGGCAAGCGGTATGGGAATGCCGACTACCGGTATTTACACGTATGAGCTTTTTAACTTCTTTGACGTGGATAATATCATGCGTATTGGTTCTACGGGTGCGCTACAGGAGAAAGTCCATGTGCGTGATATCGTGATCGGTATGGGCGCGTGTACCAATTCCAATTATGCAAGCCAGTACGGGCTTGGCGGTACGTTTGCGCCGATTGCAAGCTATCCGCTGATGAAGGAGTCGATTGCGCAGGCGGAGGCGATAGGGGCAAATTACCATGTGGGTAATGTGCTTTCTTCAGACGTTTTTTACAACGACAGCAAGGATGCCAATGCAGGCTGGCAGAAAATGGGCGTACTTTGCGTGGAGATGGAAGCGGCGGCGCTTTACATGAATGCGGCGCGCTGCGGCAAAAACGCGCTTGCGATTCTCACTGTTTCGGACAGTTTAGTGACAGGGGAGGAGACAACGGCCCAGGAGCGGCAGAATTCCTTTACGCAAATGATGGAGATTGCCCTCAATACGGCAGTCAATATTGAAAAAAATTAATGTTAAAGTAAAAAAGGACATTAAAATGGGACTGATTAAAAACATTAAAAATGAAATCAAGGTCATCAGGGAGCGCGACCCTGCCATTCATTCCAATATGGAGGTTTTTCTCTACCCAAGCTTTAAGGTCATGCTACATTACAGGATTGCGCATAAATTGTACAAAAACGGACATTATTTCCTCGCAAGGTGGGTTTCTCAGCGTGCTGTCAGAAAGACGGGTATTGAAATCCACCCGGGCGCTGAGATTGGTGAAAATTTTTTTATTGACCACGGAAACGGCGTGATTATCGGAGAGACGGCGGTCGTGGGAAACAACGTCACGCTCTATCAGGGCGTGACGCTTGGCGGTACAGGAAAGGAACACGGAAAGCGTCATCCGACCATCGGCGATAATGTCATGATAAGCGCGGGTGCAAAGATTATCGGTTCGTTTAAGGTGGGTGAAAATTCCAAGGTGGGTGCGGGAAGCGTGGTCATTGAGGAGGTGCCGCCAAACTGTACGGTTGTCGGTGTGCCGGGAAGAGTCGTAAGGCGCAACAACCAGAAGTTAGTGCGCGAGGACTTAAATCAGGTTGATCTTCCGGATCCCGTAAACGAGGATATCAAAACACTGCAATACGAAAATACGCAGATGGCAAACCGCATCATTGAGCTTGAAAAGGAAATGAAGCAGTTAAAAAAGGAGCTTGGGGATACAAAAGGAAATACATAAGCAGAGCGAACAAATTCGCGCGCATTGAAAGGAGTAAAATGACAAAAATGGAAAACAGATTATCCTTTTACAATACACTGACCAGGAAGGTGGAGCAGTTTATTCCGAATGTGGACGGGAAGGTGGCGATGTATACATGCGGCCCTACAGTCTACCATTTTGCGCATATCGGAAATCTGAGAAGTTATATTATGGAGGATTTGCTGGAAAAGACGCTGCGTTACATCGGTTATGACGTGAAGCGTGTTATGAATATCACGGATGTGGGGCATTTGTCAAGCGATGCGGATACGGGCGAGGATAAAATGCTTGCGGGTGCGAAAAGAGAGCATAAGTCAGTGATGGAAATTGCAAAATTTTATACAGATGCTTTTTTCGATGACTGCAAAAAGCTCAATATTAAGACGCCGGACGTGGTGGAGCCTGCTACAAACTGTATCGCGGAATTTATCCGTATGATAACAGTGCTGCTGGAAAAAGGGTATGCTTACGAAAGCGGCGGAAATATTTATTTTGATACGTCAAAGCTTGACGACTATTATGTGTTTTCCAGCCAAAGTGAGAAGGAGCTTTTGGTCGGCGTGCGCGATGATGTGGAGGAGGATGCCAACAAGAAAAATAAGAGCGATTTTGTGCTTTGGTTTACGAAGTCCAAATTTGACTCACAGGAGTTAAAATGGGAGAGTCCGTGGGGCGTGGGTTACCCGGGATGGCATATTGAGTGCTCGTGCATCAGTATGAAGCATTTAGGCGAATACATGGACATTCACTGTGGCGGCGTGGACAATATTTTCCCGCATCATACGAATGAGATTGCGCAAAGCGAGGCTTATGTGGGGCATAAGTGGTGCAATTACTGGTTTCATGTGCACCATTTGAATGATAAGTCGGGGAAAATGAGCAAGTCAAAGGGTGATTTCCTCACGGTATCCCTTTTGGAGAAAAAAGGATATAATCCTTTGGTATATCGCTTGTTCTGCCTGCAGTCGCATTACAGGAAACCGCTCGAATTTTCCTATGAGGTGCTTGACAACATGAGCGCTGCGTACGAGAAACTCGTAAAAAAAATCGGGACGCTCGACAGGGAGGGCGCGGTTGACAGGGAGAAATTTGACCGGTACAGAGGCAGATTTGAGGAAGCGCTTTGTGATGATTTAAATTCTTCTATGGCAGTCACTGTGCTCTACGATATGCTCAAGGACGAAATGACAGATGCCACGAAATATGCGCTTGCAAAAAGCTTTGATGAGGTGCTTTCGCTTGATCTTACGACCGCGCATGCCGCAAAAGAAGCGGACAGAGGAGTAGATGCGCAGCTTGAGGCGTATGTGCTTGCAAAGATTGAGGAGCGTAAGGCGGCAAAGAAGGAAAAAGACTTTGCGAAGGCAGATGCAATCCGGAATGAACTGCTGGAAAAAGGGATTGCGCTGGAGGATACGCGTGAGGGCGTAAAGTGGAAAAAAGTAAAATGAATTGGGATGAAACGGTAAGCAATATGGGAGATACACTTTCAGGGATACGCGCCGCGTTTGGCGGAGGGGAAACGGATATCAGAACGTATTCCCCGCTGACGTTTGCCTATATCGGCGATGCAGTATTTGAGCTGATTGTGAGGACAGTCATTGTCGAACAGGGACAGCGTCCTGCAAACACGCTGCATAAGCACACGACAAAGCTTGTCTGCGCAAAGACGCAGGCGAAGCTGATTGAGGCAGTTTATGATACGTTGAGCGAAGAGGAGCAGAATATTTACAGGCGCGGCAAAAATACAAAAATAAATTCCACGGCGAAGAACGCAAGCCTTTCGGATTACCGGAAAGCTACGGGATTCGAGGCGCTTTGCGGATATCTGTTTTTAAAAAACGAGATGGAACGGGTGATTGAAATTGTCAAAAGCGCCTTGGAGCTTGCAAGGGTCGAGATATAGATATAAGAAGGGAAGCATATGCGATACGAAGAATTTACGATAGAGGGCAGAAATGCCGTGATAGAGGCGTTTCGTGCGGGGAAAACGATTGATAAGCTTTTTATTCTGGACGGGGCACAGGACGGACCGATACAGACGATAAAGCGCGAGGCGAAAAAGCATGACACGATTGTGAAATTTGTGACAAACGAACGCCTTGACCAGTTAAGTGAGACGGGAAAGCATCAGGGGGTCATCGCTTATACGGCAGCGTATGAATATGCGCAGATAGAGGATATCCTTGCCGCGGCACGGGAAAAGAACGAACCTCCGTTTGTGATACTGCTTGACAATATTGAGGATCCGCACAACTTAGGCGCAATCATCAGAACGGCAAACCTTGCAGGGGCACATGGGGTTATTATTCCCAAAAACCGTGCGGCGGGGCTGACCGCGACGGTGGCGAAAGCTTCCGCGGGGGCGTTAAATTATACGCCTGTAGCGAGAGTCACCAATCTTTCCAGGACAATGGAGGATTTGAAAAAAGAGGGCTTATGGTTTGTATGTGCCGATATGGACGGAACCTGCATGTATCAGCTTGACTTAAAGGGACCTGTGGGGCTTGTGATTGGAAGCGAGGGCGACGGCGTGGGAAGGCTTGTGAAGGAGCGGTGTGATTTCGTCGCGTCCATTCCGATGAAGGGGGAAATTGGTTCTTTAAATGCATCGGTGGCGGCAGGAGTGCTTGCCTATGAGATTGTGAGACAGCGGTATTCTTTACAGGGAGGATGACGTGACGCAACAGTATAAAGGATTGTCAGACGAGGAGCTGATTGACAGGCTGCGCCAGGGGGAACATGAAATTACGGACTTTATAATGGACAAATACAAAAATCTTGTGCGCAAAAAGGCGAAATCCATGTATATCTTAGGTGCGGACGGTGATGATTTGATTCAGGAGGGCATGATTGGGCTTTTTAAGGCCGTGCGTGATTACGATGCGGGGCGTGATGCCAATTTTTACACGTTTGCCGATTTATGCATTTCCAGGCAGATGTATAATGCGGTGCAGGCATCAAGGCGGGAAAAACATGCGCCGCTCAACACGTATGTCTCGCTGTATGCAAGCATGGCGGAGTCAGAGAGCGACGAACGGGGGACACAGCTTGTCAATATCCTTGAATCGGAAGTTGAGACTGATCCGGAAAAGCTTTTTATCGACAAGGAAAATGTGGCGCACATTGAAGCGATTATCGAAAAGGAGCTAAGCGGCTTTGAAAAGCAGGTGCTTGACCTTTATATTACGGGAATGAGTTATTCGCAGATTGCAAAGGTGCTCGCAAGGGACGAAAAATCGACGGATAATGCGCTGCAAAGGCTCAAGGCAAAGCTTCGGCGCGCTGTTAACTACAAAAGAAACAGGGACTAAGATGGCAATGGATGATAAATACGACGTATTAAAAAAATATTTTGGCTATGATTCGTTTCGAAACGGACAGGAAACGGTAATAGATGCGGTTTTGGGCGGCAGGGATGTGTTTGGGATTATGCCTACGGGTGCGGGAAAGTCCATGTGTTATCAGATTCCGGCACTGATGCTTCCGGGAATTACGCTGGTGGTTTCACCGCTAATCAGCCTGATGAAGGATCAGGTGGCGGCGCTCAACCAGGCGGGCGTGTATGCGGCATACTTAAACAGCTCGCTCACCCAGGGGCAGTATTTCAAGGCGCTTGACTATGCAAAGGGTGGAAAATATAAGATTATTTATGTGGCTCCGGAGAGACTGCTTACGGAGTCTTTTTTAGGTTTTGCCAAAAATGCGGATATTTCCTTTATCAGTATTGACGAAGTGCACTGTGTTTCACAGTGGGGGCAGGACTTTAGACCGAGCTATCTGAAAATCGTGGATTTTGTGCAGCAGCTGAAAAAACGTCCGGTTTTGGGGGCGTTTACGGCAACCGCGACAAAAGAGGTGCAAAATGACGTGATGAATATCCTGCAGCTTAAAAATCCCGAGATTGTCACCACAGGTTTTGACAGGAAAAATCTGTCCTTTTTTGTGAAACATGCAAAGGACAGGAAGGCGGCGCTTTTTGGAATATTGCGCGAGCACTATGACGAGAGCGGGATTATTTACTGTATTACCAGAAAGCTTGTTGAGGAAGTGTACGGACTGCTTATGGAGCGCGGGATAGAGGCGGCAAAATACCATGCGGGCATGACGGACGGGGAGCGCATGCGGAATCAGGATGCGTTCACCTCGGACAGAGCGCGGATCATGGTGGCGACCAATGCGTTTGGAATGGGGATTGACAAGCCGGATGTCCGCTTTGTCATTCATTATAATATGCCAAAAAACATGGAGAGCTATTATCAGGAGGCGGGACGCGCAGGGCGTGACGGCGAAAAGTCGGCTTGTTATTTAATCTACAATCCGCAGGATGTCCATACAAACCGGTATTTTATTGAGAATAACCGTGAGAATGAGGAGCTTAGTAAGGCACAGTTGGAGCAGGTCTTGGAGAAGGATGAAGAGCGGTTAAAGCAGATGACCT
Organism: Lachnospiraceae bacterium UBA7110; assembly: GCA_002492295.1. Lineage (GTDB taxonomy): Bacteria > Bacillota > Clostridia > Lachnospirales > Lachnospiraceae > COE1. Next base: position 11,062 of record DKYC01000096.1, on the reverse strand, counting down.
TTTACTGTCATACAAGGTACTGTTATAGGAAGTTTATGCTCAATTATTTTGGGGAACGGGCAGAAGACTTTTGTGGAAACTGCGGGAATTGCCAAAAAAAGCTTGCGGCGGAGGAATATCAGGAACAATTGCAGCGCTATCCGTCATATGATGGCACGGTGAAGCTTAGAAGACCGCAGCCTCTAAAAAGGGCAGTTTCCCAAAATCCAGCACTTTATGAATGCCTTCGTCTGCTTCGAAACAGCATAGCAAAGCAAAACGGCGTACCGGCGTATGTGATTTTCACGGATAAAACCATCAGGGAAATGAGCATGTATCTGCCGGAAAACAGGGAAGCACTTTTGGAAATCAGCGGCGTGGGCGAGTCGAAGGTTGAAAAGTACGGAAGTGAATTTTTGGCGGAAATCAGGCGTTATAAGAATAATGGGCAGGTCGGGGAAACGACGGTAACGGCGCGCGCCAAAATCCGGTTTCCGAAAAAAGAACCGGAACAGTAACAAAGTAAGAACGGGATGAAAAAAAGAACTGTATTATTTTAGTAAGATGTATTATGATAGAAACATATCATGGTGAAATAAAAATTATGAAAAGAAGTTGAGAAAGGAGCATGGTTAATTTATGATGAAAGGAAAAAAATGGATGAAAAGAGTAACCGCAACAGTGCTTGCGGCAGCAGTGGCAGTGTCGCTTTCGGGCGCGGGTTTTGGGGGAGGAACGGTTGTTCATGCGGCGGAGGAAGCCGCACAGGCAGCGCCTTTGCAGGCAGTTCCGCAGCCGACGCCGGAGGAGGCATACGCGGCGGCAGGCTATGTCAGAAGCGTGTATACAAACGAGTGGATTCCCGCGGAGCAGGCGGCAATCAGACCAATCGCGGTGATGATGCCGACCGACAGGATTGCACAGCCTTCCTACGGTATCAGCAATGCTAAGATTTTATATGAAATTATGGAGGAAGGCGAAATTTCAAGGCAGATGGCAATTATTGACAATTGGACAGGACTTCCCAAAATCGGAAACGTGAGAAGCTGCCGCGCTTATTACCTGCCGGAGGCAACGGAGTGGGATCCGATTCTGGTGCATTTTGGCGGTGTTGTCTATATGAAGGACAGAATTACAGCACCCGATATTAACAATATTACCGGGGCGCAGCAGTATGGTGTCGCCGGGGGAACGCCGGGCGCGGAGGCGTTTTTCAGAACAACTGACAGGAAAGCGCCGCACAATGCGTACACCAGTGCGCCGGGGATTGTCAACGCGTGTGCACAGCTTGGATATCCTCTGAATTTAAGGGAGGGCGTATATAATCCGAAGCATTTTACTTTTGCACAGGGCATCAATACGTTAGAGCAGTATGGGGCAGCGGCGGTAACGGCAAATGCAATTGATTTGTCACAGATTTATACATATACAAAGAGCGCTTTTGTCTATAATCCTGCGGACGGGTTATATTATAAATCCATTCACGGAAAGCCGCAGACGGACGGCTTAAACGGGGAGCAGCTTAAGTTTGCAAATGTCATAGTGCAGAATACAAAGTGGGCAAGACTGGATGAGAAGGGATATCTTGCTTTCCAGAATATCGATAACACAGAGGATGGATATTACTTTACAAAGGGGAAATGCATTCATGTGACATGGCAGAAATTAGGGGATTATCTGCCGACTGTTTATTATGATGATTTTGGAAATGAGATTCAGTTAAATGAGGGAAAAACGTACATTGCAATTGCACAAAAGGGCAGACAGGTGATTTACCAATAGGGAAAACAGTGAAAATTCGCAGGCATTCGTAAAAATGGGGGATTACTATGAAATTTGAACAGGTCAAAGTGGATGTGAAAAAGGCGGTGAAAGCAAGACTTTCGCTTTACATACAGGAAAATTATCCTGAATTATACGGGGACAGGAAACGTCCGATGGTGCTGATTTGTCCGGGAGGCGGCTATGAGCACGTGTCTGTCAGGGAGGGAGAGCCGATTGCGTTCCAGTTCCTTGCTGCCGGTTACCATGCGGCGGTTCTTCAATATGATGTGGTAGGGGACGGCATGGAGCATCCTTTGCCCCTGCTGGAATTGGCATGGACGGTTTCTTATATCAGGGAGCATGCGGACGCGTATGCAATTGATAAAGATAAGATTATTGTAGCGGGGTTTTCTGCGGGCGGTCATTTAGCAGGATGCCTTGGATGTTTTTGGAATCAGGAATGGTTTTCCAAAAAGACGGGAATGGATAAGAACTGTTATCGGCCAAATGGGTTAATCCTTGCCTATCCGGTAATCACATGGGGCGCGTATGCGCACAGACCGTCATTTGAACGGCTTATGGGAAGCCAGTCATCAGAGGAACTGGCGATGCTGTTAAGCCTTGAGAAGCAGGTGACGGACAAGGTTCCGCCAGTCTTTATGTGGCATACCTGTGAGGACACATCCGTACCGCTTGAAAATTCACTTCTGTTTGCAAGGGCATTGCGTAAAGCCGGGGTGCGTTTTGAGTATCATGTATTTCCGCAAGGCATTCATGGATTAGCGCTTGCCACGGAAGAAACGACAATGCTTGATAAAAACGCAATTGAACCGCAGTGTGAGCAGTGGATTTCGCTTTGCAGAAACTGGATAAAACATAACATATGATATTAGTTAAGGAGAAATGCCTATGAACATGCTTCGGATTAACAGGCTTAGGGCAGCAGCCCTGCTGGGCGTGTCATTCACCATGCTGTTTAACGGCTGCGGACAGAACACGCAGGAGGCATTTTCGGAAGAATCCGCAAAGCAGGAGCAGAGTACAAAGAGCATAGCACAGAATGTTCCGGAGACAGAAACGGATTACAGTCTGTCCGATATTGTGGTGGGAGTGGAAGGATGGAGTGCCTTTGACGAGAACGTGACGATAAAAATTCCTGTATATGACAGGCATATTGAGGGTGCGCCTGACGTTACGCATAATTACTGGACAAATTGGATTCAGGAAAATTTTGGGGATAAATATAATATTACAGTGGAATATGTGGCGATTAACAGAACGAGCGTTCTAGAAGATTATGATGCTTTGGCGGAACAGGACGGGCTTCCGACCATCTTTTTGGAATATGATTTTCCAAAGATGGCGCAGTGGGCGGCGCAGGGGTATCTTACGGAATTTGACTTTGACGATTTTATGAAAGTTGCGCCCAATTATTATCAGCAAATGGTGAATTTAGGACTGCTTGCGTATACAGACCTTGACAAAAAAACATATTTTGCGCTGGCACAAAGACCGTATTATAACACGGATTATGGTTTTGTAACGCTGTACAGAAAGGACTGGCTGGAGCAAATTGGCTATGATGCGTATCCGGATAACTGGGCGGACGAGAAGGAGATGCTGCTTAAGCTTAAGGAAAGCGGTATCTGCCAGCATCCGTGCGGCGGAAAAATGATATCCGGGTCGGGTGTGGACAGGAATTATGAGTACAGGACGTTTCCGCTTGATGAGGAAAACTGGGCATGCTACGGAGACTATGCGATTCCGGCGCTTGGGGATGAGGCAAATAAAAAGCTGTTGAAACGGGAAAACGAAAAATACAATTTAGGACTGATTGAGCCGAATTTCGATACGATTGACGAGGAGACGGCAAGAAGCAATTTTGCGCATGGCAGGACACTTTACTATCAGGGATATGTGGCGGCGGATTTGGATTGGGTGAATGCTTTTTATGAAAATAATCCGGACGGTGAGCTTGCGGTGAAAATTACAAAAAATATCGTGGACCGTGAGGGCGGTACTGTTCCGGCGCTGCGCGCCAACAATCCTTTTGGCATGATGATTGGATTTTCCTCCAATGCGGACGAAAATCAGATAAAGGCTGCATGGATGTATATGGAATGGCTTACTTTGGATAAAAATCTGTTTACAATGCAATGGGGGATTGCGGGGGAAAATTACATTCTTTCGAAAAACGGAACGCCTACGCCTGTTGCAAATTATACAGGCAGATATGTACAGGGTGTCGGTAATAATAAGGATTACTGGTGTATTGTGACGGAAACGAGAACGACAGGGAGTATTGAGGACATTGTGGCGTCAAGTACCCCCAAGAATATTCCGCAGGATTTTACCGCGCAGCTGATTGAGAATTATTATGGGCAGTTAGAGGCGGCGGAAGCAGGTTATGCGGTGTCCGACTGCAATTTCGCGGTAGTGCTTGAGTCAGTATCGGAATATCAGACGCAGCTTTTGGAGTTGTATGGAAAATACCGCAGCCAGCTTACGAAGTGCAGTCCAAAGGACTTTGAGCTTTTGTATGATACGCTTGCCGGGGAGTATGCCAAGGCAGGATACCAGAAAATTGTGGATGAGAGAAGGGAAGCTTACAGGGCGGGTAAAAGTACAAAATTAAAATAACATTTCATTAAATGTGTCAATATTTGATGTATTTTTGAAAAAAGTATGATATAATGAGCGGTAGCGGGAACCGCCCGCTGTCAGGTCCGGCGGGCGGTGGGCAATTGTCATAAGAGAAAAGAGAGGGGAATGGACATGGCGGAAAGCCTAAAACTTTCAAGGGAAGAAATTATAATCTGCTATAAGGAAGACGTGGAACGGCTGCTAAAGTTTTTGCCGTGGCTTGAAAAGACAAGTGGAGGGGTTTCCTCGGGAATTTATAGCGGAGAGGGAATTGAAAACAGCTCCATGGCGGTTCCTGTCTATGACTCTACACTTCTTGGTTTTATTAAGGAAATAAGGACTACGGACTTTATGAACCGCAATTATGTGTATACGTATTCGAGATACCGCATCAGGACTGCAAAGGATGAGCTTAGGGTGATAGATGCCTGCTCCCTGCAGGAGATTTCCGTAATTGGCGATATTCTTTCCAAATATGTGCTTCGCGGTGATGTGAAGGGTGCAGTGTGGTCAGAGGGCGTATCGAACGGCGTATATTTGGCACTGCTGCTGAAATTAAAGGATTTGATGGATATCAGAAATCCCCGTGCATAATAAAAACGAACGCAGAAGCTGTGATTTGAAATCTAAACGGGAAGGCTTAGGAAGGAGCATGGCTGTAGATATGGGAGACAAGTCATTACAGAAGAGAAATAAGATTGTGGAGACAGCAAGGGAGGTTTTCTTCCGGCGCGGATACAGGGCGGTGACGATGAAGGATATTGTGGAGGCATGCGGTATCAGCCGTGGAGGGCTTTATCTTTATTTTTCGAATACAAAGGAGCTTTTTGAGGCGGTGCTGGAGCAGGAACATCAACCTCTTCCATCTGCGCTTGATTTATCTGCGGCAAAGAATGCAAATCCCGGTGAAATTCTTCTGATGTATCTTGATGAGCAGAAAAAGGAGATTTTAAAAAAGAAGGATAATCTTGCGGTTGCAGTGTATGAATATATGTTTGAAAACAAGCTTTCAGAATACGAAAACCTGGCAAAAAAGGGTTTTGAGGAACAGGTAAGGGCATTGGAACAGTTAATCGCGGCTGGGGTCGCGCAGGAGTGGATGATTTGCGAGAGTCCCTTAGAGGCTGCAAGGAATATTGTATTTACGCTGGAGGGAATGAAAGTGACTGCACAGACAATCGGTGTATCAGCAAAAGCGCTGGACAGTCAGATTGAATATATTATGGGAACGCTTGGTATGGTGGTTAAATAATCGTTGGAAACATTTGAATAAAAAGCCGGCTGTGTCCGGCTTTTTTGATGCACAAAGGTAAGGGAAATATTCAATTGCATGGAAGTATGCGGCGCATAGGGAAGGCAGGGTGATTGCGTGTACAGAATAGGCATTTGTGATGATGAGAAGAATACTTGCATGGAAATCGAGAAAATGGTTTTTGAGTATGCAAAACGAAACGTCCTCGAACTCGAAACATATGTTTGGTATACGGGAGAGAAGCTTTGTGAGACAATCGGTGGGACAGGACTTGACCTGCTGTTTTTGGATATAGAGCTCGTCACGACGAGTGGGATTGAGGTGGGAAAGTATATCAGGAATAAACTTGAAAATCATGAACTCGTGATTGCATATATCTCGTCAAAGAGCAGCTACGCAATGGAGCTGTTTAAAATACGCCCGATTGATTTTCTGATTAAGCCCATACGGTATGAGGATGTGGCGGAAATTATCGGGGAGTCGCTAAAGATTTACCGTAGAAATAAGCAGATATTTGAATATCATACAAAGGGCGTTTATGGGAAAGTGCAGTACAGGGATATTATTTGTTTTTCGAGTGACAACAAAAAGGTGAATATTATGACGCCTTCTTCCAGGATTGTGTTTAACGGTCGCCTGAGGGATATTCTTCCACAGCTTCCTGAAAATTTTATCCAGATCCATCAGTCTTACATCATCAATCTTGACCATATGGTTTCCTGCACTTATGATTCCGTAACCATGTCGGGAGCGGTCGTGTTAAACATCAGCCAGCCGTACAGAAAAGAGGTCCGCAGACAGATAGCGGAATTTAACTGGGGGGATTGACGTGATTCTTTATGTTTTTTATAAATACATGCATTACTTTTTTAACACGGAAAACATTCAATACGTGAAAGAAATCGTAATCTATTTTTTTATGCT
>DKYC01000096.1:0-4183 GCA_002492295.1 Lachnospiraceae bacterium UBA7110 | reverse complement strand
GTGTGGATTTTGTTTGTCAACCCATTACTCCCGCGGCACTTGGAAAACCTGTCCGTTTTTTTGGTGATTTTCCTGTTGACATGGCAATATGAGGCACGGTTTTTCAAAAAGCTCTCGCTTACATTGCTGATTTATGGGATATATGTTTTGTGTGATATGGTTATCGGATATCTGCTTGTGATATTTGACCGCAATATGCGTACGGATACCTTCATGGAGGCACATGCGATTATCATGCTCCTGTTTATGTATGCATGTGAGCAGGCGGTAGAGTTTGCTGGCGAGCGTGTCAAAAGAGCACGGATTGCGGTTGCGGAAAGCGAAAATGCCAAAAGACAGCTTGCGGGGTACTCCAACCAAATGGATGTCATTAAAAATTCGGAGGAAAAAGTTAGCAGGCTGCGTCATGACTTAAAGCATCATCTGAATGAACTGATGCTGTTGGCACAGCGTGATGAGGCAGCGCAAATCAGGGAATATATTAAACGCATGGATGACTTTATGATGTATTCCAAAGAGTATGTTTCCAGCGGGAACACGGATATTGACAGCCTGCTGAATTTAATGCTTGATATTGCAAAGAAAGAGCTTGGCGATGTATCGTGCAGGGTGAGTATTCCCAGGGAAATTGCAATAGAACCGTTTGACCTTAATGTTATTTTAGGAAATCTGCTTGATAATGCAATTCTTGCGGCAAAACAGACAAAGGAAAAGTTTTTGGATATCAGAATTAGTTATAAAACAGGAATGCTTCTGATCCGGATTGAGAACAGTTATGCAGGGCATTTGAGAAAGGAGGGGAACCGTTATATTTCAACAAAAGAGGATAATGCCACAGTGCATGGTTTGGGAATGGAAAATGTGAGGGAGGTTGTGGATAAGTATGATGGCGTTTTGGAAATCAGGGATGAAAACCAGGTTTTCCGGGTAAAGGCTGTTTTGTATGTACCGGAGAAAAAACAACGGATTTCGCCCTAACATATGCGAATTTCGAATGCCGTGGAACAAAACGGATTTTTTGTGCTATAGTGTTACAAACGGATAGGATGGATACAGACCTGCGGGTTTGTTCAGATGGAGGACATTTATGACAAAGGAAGAAGAACTGCGTTTTGTTAGTGGGGCATTTGAGGCGCTTGTGCAAAGAGGCGTGGCGGATAGGGGCATGTTTGTTCCTTCCGCGGTGACAGACAGGGAAATTGACGCATTTGAAGAACGGTTTGACGTAAAACTGCCGTCGCTTTTTCGGGCGTTTCTTTCGTCGTACTGTTATGATTTTTCAGTGATTTGTGCACCGATTCCGGTGGACGGACTGGAACATATCGAAAAAAACTGTGAAAAGGGACTTTGGTGGATTGAGCTTATCGCACTTCCAAAGGAAAACACGCTGAAAAATCTTTACGGGCTGATGGAGAGTTTTCGGGAAGTCTGTACAAATAAAAATTTGGTTGGGTTGGATTTAGAGAGTGTAAAGCGTCTTGTTCCAATCGGGGAGTGGGACGGTACACTCTGCATTGATTTGAGCGACGGCACGCTTCGCAGCTTTGACCAGACGGAGTTTGACTGGGAAAAGGCAGGGTATCTCGATGAAAAGGGCATTGCGCACGGTATAAAACGGATGGCGGATTTTAAGCAGCTTTTAGAGTTGTATTTTTATGGAAAATATGATGAGGAATATGAAAAGCAAATTGCGGAAAATGACGGGGAAAAACCTGACTATACTGCGTATATTCAAAGATAAGGATTGATAATGGTGACAATAAAAATAGAAATCGGATTTGACAGGGAGCGCATCAAAAAGAAAAGGGAACCTGACATCAAAAAGGCGGCACTGCTTGCGGCGGTGTTTGACAGCGCGGTGTGGATAGCGGACACCGCGCTTTTGTTAAAATTTTTTTCTGACATACCATTATTTCCCTTTGGAATATTTTTTATAGCGGGGGTATTTTTTCTGTATTTCGTATACCTGGGAATAAAGACGCAGTTTCTGATAAGGAAATTCGGGAAGGAAACATACGGTGAGGAATTTGGACACACGGGAATCCTTCTTGCGGCGGTCAGTGCGGTAATCCTGTTCCTTTTTACTGTGACATCTTATGTGTAAAAAGCTGTTGACATTTTTGCGTTCTTTTGGTTTCATTATAAGTGTAGGTTTTCGTTGCACTTATTATTTGGAAAACAGAAATGAGGTTAAAAATGGGCGGCTTTTTTGGTGTAGTATCACAGCAGGATTGTGTTTTTGATTTATTTTTTGGGATTGATTACCATTCTCATTTAGGAACAAGGCGGGGCGGCATGGCAGTGTACGGAAAAGATGGGTTTAACCGTGCGATTCACAATATAGAAAATGCACCTTTCCGGACAAAGTTTGACAAAGATATGCATGAGATGCGGGGAAATTACGGAATTGGCTGTATATCGGATTACGAGCCGCAGCCGTTGATTATCCGTTCGCATCACGGTACCTATGCAATTACGACTGTCGGAAAGATTAATAATACGGAGGAACTGATACAGCGTCTTTTTGACGTGGGACATGCGCACTTTTTGGAAATGAGTGGCGGAGAAGTGAACGCCACGGAGCTTGTTGCCGCTTTAATTAACCGCAAGGAGAATTTAATAGAGGGTATCAATTTTGCATTGGAAGTAATTGATGGTTCTCTCTCCATTATTTTGATGAATAAGGCAGGCATTTATGCTGCAAGGGATAAATATGGCAGAACACCTGTTGTAATCGGAAAGCGGGAGGACGGGTTTTGTGTATCCTTTGAAAATTTTGCGTATAAGAACTTAGGCTATTCCGATTATAAGGAACTGGGAGCGGGGGAAATCGTCATTCTGACAGAAAAGGACTGCCTTACGCTTTCCGGACCGAACGATGAAAATTTGAAAATCTGTACATTTTTGTGGGTATATTACGGTTATCCTTCCAGTTCTTACGAGGGAGTAAGCGTGGAGCAGATGCGTTATAATTGCGGCGCGAAAATGGCACAGCGCGATAATGTAAAGCCGGATACAGTGGCTGGCGTGCCGGATTCGGGCATTGCCCATGCGGTAGGGTATGCAAATGAGTCGGGAATTCCTTTTTCAAGACCGTTTATCAAATATACCCCGACATGGCCGCGCTCGTTTATGCCGACCATTCAGAGCAAGCGGGACCTTATTGCAAGGATGAAGCTGCTTGCCGTGGATGAACTGATTCAGGGTAAGAGTCTGCTTTTGATTGATGATTCGATTGTGAGGGGGACACAGCTTCGGGAGACAACGGAATTTCTGTATCAGAGCGGTGCAAAGGAGGTTCATATCAGACCGGCATGCCCCCCGCTTTTGTATGGGTGTAAGTATCTGAATTTTTCGCGTTCGTCATCGGAGATGGATTTGATTACGAGGCGCGTGATTGAACGTCTTGAGGATGGAGCGGTTACGGATGAGGTTTTGCAGGAGTATGCAAATCCGGAGTCAGAGAAGTATGAGAGAATGGTCGAGGAAATCAGAAGGGAACTCAATTTTACTTCGCTTAGGTTCAACCGGCTGGATGATATGCTGGATGCGACCGGGCTGGAGCGGTGCAGATTATGTACGTACTGCTGGAATGGAAAGGAATAAAGGGATTCCACTGTTTCCCGATGGTACAGGCATAGAAATTACCACATATTAATATATTTAATAAAAAATACTGTTGGTGATTTCATGTTAGGGAAAAGTGATGATAAAAACGATTGTCAGACAAGTGGTGTACTCATACAGTATCTTCATGAATTGAGCGATTATCTGAAAGAACGCAATTTATCAAAAAAGGCAGTGACAATGGCAGTGGCAGTGTTGGTACTGGCAGGGCTTACGGGAGTGCATTACAGGGCGTCAGGTTCTCTGCTTCCGACAAGCGCTGCGGTATCAAAAAGAGAACTGCCGATTTACTGTGTGCAGACGCAGGAGCCCAAAATTGCACTGACGTTTGATGCTGCTTGTGGCGGCGGTAACTTGCGGTAAAATGATACCGATATGATACACATTATTCTGTGTAACAGTATCTTGTAGATGTGGATTTTTTATTTTCGGCTGATGATTGATACATCAGCCGATATTCTCTTTGTTGGTATATACTGTTTTGAAAAGTGCTTCTAACTCGCTTGAAAAATTGTATGTGATCTTGATTTTGTGGTTTTCATATACCGTTATTTCA
>DKYC01000042.1:88252-88556 GCA_002492295.1 Lachnospiraceae bacterium UBA7110 | reverse complement strand
ATTAAGTCCAAAGAACCCGGTAAGCAGAAAAAGCTTGCGAAGGATAAGCCCAAAAACGAAAAAGCCGCGTTTATCAGCGTCAATGTCCAGAAGATGGATCAGCTGATGGATTTAATCGGAGAGCTGGTTATTTCCGAATCCGTGGTTTTGCAGAATCCCGATTTAAAGGTGCCGGGACTTAATCTTGCAAACTTTAACAAGGCAGCCCAGCAGATGGCAAAGATTTCCACGGATTTGCAGAATGTTATTATGTCAATGCGAATGGTGCCGCTTACGACTTTATTCCAAAAGATGAACCGTATTG
>DKYC01000042.1:48944-87950 GCA_002492295.1 Lachnospiraceae bacterium UBA7110 | reverse complement strand
TTTGATGTTTCCAGAAAGCTGGGAAAAGACATTGAATTTGAGATGATCGGTGAGCACACTGAGGTTGACAAGAACATCAGTGAAAATATTTCCGATCCTCTGATGCATATGGTGCGTAATGCGGTGGATCATGGTATTGAGACAAACGAGGAGCGCAAAGAGAGCGGAAAGAAGGAAAAAGGAAAAGTTACGCTTTCGGCGAGAACAGAAGCCGGAAAGGTATGGATTAGCGTAACGGACAATGGAAGAGGCTTGGAGCGTCACAAGATTCTTGCAAAGGCGAGAAAGCAGGGACTCTTGGATGACGATAAGCCGGACAGTGCTTACACCGACAAGGAAGTCTTCCAGTTTATTACATTACCCGGATTTTCAACCAATGAACAGGTAACGGAATATTCCGGCCGAGGCGTCGGAATGGATGTTGTGGTGCAGAATATTCAGGCAATCGGCGGTTCGCTGGAGATTGACAGTACTGCCGGGCTGGGATCGACAATGTCGCTTAAGATTCCGCTGACGCTTGCGATTATCGATGGTATTGTGTTGGAAACAGGCACTTCATCCTTTGTGGTGGAGACCGGTGTAATCAAAGAGTTTGTCAATGTAAAAGAAGATATGATGATTCACGAACCGAATGGCGAGGAATACATCATGATTCGCGGAGAGTGCTACCCTGTACTCCGTTTGGGAGAATGGTATGGATTAAAAGAGTACCGCAAATCAGTAGAAGAGGGTACGATGCTGATTTTTGAAGTGGAAGGAAAGACAATATGTCTCTTCGTGGACAGACTGGTAGGCAAGCAGGAAATCGTAGTAAAGCCGATTCCTCCTTATGTGAAGAAGGTAAAGGGAATATCAGGATGTACACAGCTTGGAGACGGCAGCATTGCACTGATACTGGATCCGGTAGGGTTCATAGAATAGTTGTTACTGTTGGCATAGGAATTAGCATTTACTGCTAATTCCGTATGAAAACTTAACGGAATCAAGTAAAAATCCATCACCGAAGGTGATTTTGCATGGATTTTTACCTGTTACTGGAACGAAGTGAACAGTAACAAATAAATGGAGTGAAAGGAAGGTAGTCATATGGATGAAATCATGGAACAGAAGAGGCGCGCGGATGACCTGAATGTGCCTGATGAACATGATGCACAAAAAGGAAAGTACATGACGTTTAAATCCGGAAATGAGTACTTCGGACTGAAAATCCAATATGTCAATGAAATTATCGGGTTTCAGGCGATTACGGCGATTCCGGAAACAGAGGACTATATTAAAGGGCTGATTAACCTTAGGGGAAAAATTATTCCTGTTATAGATGTACGGCTTCGTTTTCGGCAGCCGCCCTTTGAGTATAACGACAGAACCTGCATTATTGTAATTGATGTAAAATCAACAGTAGTGGGTCTGATTGTAGAAAAGATTGCCGAAGTGGTGGAAATCAGGGAAGAAAATATTTTGCCGCCTCCAACCATCGGACGCGCAGATAAAGTACAGAACAAGTATGTATACGGTATCGGAAAAGTCGGCGATTCCGTAAAGCTTTTGCTGGATCCGGATAAGCTTTTAAATGATGAAGATATGTCTGTTATCGAGCAGGCCGGTCAAATGAATAATGATGAAGAAGTTGAGGAGAAGTGAAAGGAGAATAATTGACATGAAAAACTTAAAGATGAGAACAAAGTTAATAATGGGATTTAGCATTCCGGTTATACTGACAATTCTTACGGTTGTAATGAGCATTTACATAACAAATCAGGTTATTGATAACATAGCGGATTTGAATGAGCAGGCTGTAGTGGCGATAAGCGAAGAACTGCGAACTGTAAGCGGCATTGATGAACAGGAAATGGCGCGTCTGATCAGTATGATTGAGGAAGGCAAAGACGACAGAATTACGCGTATGCGCAATGGTATTCAGACTTCGGACTGGATTAGTATTGGTCTTTTAGTAATTTCCGTTATTTTTACAGTTAGTATTGCACTTAGCCTGATTAAAGCGATTGTAAAATCTGTAGACCAGTTATCCAATGCGGCAAGGGAGATTGCGCAAGGTCATGTCGATATTGAGATGGTGAAGTACAATAATGATGAGTTTGGCGATTTGGTTGACGAGTATACGCGTGTAATTGATAATATCAAGTATCAGGCGCGCGTTGCGGAAGAGGTTTCTAATGGAAATCTTACGGTGGACGTAAAGCCCAGTTCTTCAGGAGATGTCCTTGGCAATTCGCTCAAAAAGCTTGTTGATGACAATCGCAACACACTTGGCAACATCAGTGATGCCGGAAATCAGGTTACAATCGGTGCTTCCCAGGTGGCAAGCGCAAGCCAGTCTTTGGCACAGGGTACGACAGAGCAGGCAAGCGCAATTGAACAGATTACTGCTTCCATTGATGAGATTGCAGACAAGACAAAGCAGAATGCAGACCAGGCAAATTCTGCTGCAGAATTGGTAAAGAGAGCAATCGGCGATGTAAAGCAGGGCAACGAGCAGATGCAGGATATGATGACTGCTATGGATGATATCAATAAAGCATCCGAGAGTATTTCTAAGATTATCAAGACAATTGATGATATTGCGTTCCAGACAAATATTCTCGCCTTGAATGCGGCTGTAGAGGCTGCAAGGGCTGGCGAGGCAGGTAAGGGATTTGCAGTCGTAGCGGAAGAAGTTCGCAGCTTAGCGGCAAAGAGTGCAGCTGCGGCATCTGAGACGGCAGGGCTGATTGAGGATTCTATCAACAAGGTTAGCCAGGGTTCTAAGATTGCAGATGAAACAGCAAAGGCGTTTGGTGTTATTACCGATGCCGTTCAGCAGAGTGAAGTATTGATTAACAGTATTGCACAGACCTCCAATTATCAGGCGACAGCAGTTGCACAGATTGAGCAGGCGATTACACAGGTTTCCCAGGTTGTACAGACAAACTCTGCTACCAGCGAGCAGTGTGCTGCCGCAAGTGAGGAGCTTTCGAACCAGGCTTCCAGAATGCGTGATATGCTTTCCATCTATAATCTTGGTAACCAGCATGTTTCTACCATGGCAGGTTCGGCGAATTATTCTTCGTCCGTATCAAACGCAAATGAGCAGATTATTTCGCTCGGGGACGGATTTGGAAAATATTAATATGATACATAAAAAACGTCTGTGCGATGATACGCACAGACGTTTTTTTGTATATAAACTGTATGCAGGGAAACTGTATGTAAGAAACAATACAGAATTCTTGTGCTAATTATTAGGATATGTTATAATGGCGTCAGACATTATACACGCCCGGGCGGGGATGAACGTTGGAACAGGAGATAATAAGATGATGCAGGAAACGATGGACCATGTACAGGAAATCAACATTCGGAATCAGGAGATTATCAGCATACTGGGGGAGATGCATTTCGCTATTTATGAAATTGACTTGCAGAATGGAAACGTGAACATTGTGCGTGCTTCGGAAACGGTTCGAAAGGGAGTAAAGGAAGGACATTTTTTATGGGATGACATTTTTGGGGACAGCGCATTAAATCATATTTTTTCGGAGGACCGGAAGGAATTTGTAAGGCTGTTTTCCCTTGACGCGATGCGGCATGCATGGGAAAACGGGGAAGAAAAAAGAACGTTTGTATGTCAAATACTGTTGCATGGCATGTGGCGGTATACCGCGGTGACAGCGTTTTTAAAGAATAACAAAAATCAGGGCGGATATGCGGTTCTGACCTTTCAGGATATTGACGAACGCACAAAGCATGATATGGAGCATATCCGGAACGACCGGAGAACCGCTTATATCGTAAACAGCTTAAGCAGGATGTTTTTTGCGACGTATTATATGAATATTGAGAAGGATACGTTCCGTCCCGTGACACAGAAGGAAGAAGTCGGAAATGCTTTGGGGGATGAGAGAAACTATACGCAGGGAATTCGTACATATGCCCAAAAATTTATCTGTCCGGAGGACCGGGAGGAATATCTGAAATGTGTCGACAGGCAGCATCTGCTGGATACCTTGCGGAAGGACCAGCCCTTTATTGCTACGGAATACCGTATGATGCCGGATGAGAAAAACCAAAGGGCGTGGATCCGTGCAACCGTAGTGCTGGCTGAAACGGCAGATGACGGTACGCCGAGGCGTGCCGTGTATGTGGCGCAGGATGTCACGGAAAGCAAGCTTAAGGAAGAACAGGATCAGCAGGCGCTGCGGGAAGCATGCGAGGCGGCAAACCGTGCGAATGCGGCTAAGAGCGATTTTATGTCAAGAATGAGCCACGACATCAGAACGCCGATGAATGCAATTATCGGAATGACGGAGATTGCGGTAATGCATTTGGACGACAGGGAGCGTGTTATGGACTGCCTGGAAAAAATCACGGTTTCGAGTAAGCATCTGTTGTCTTTAATAAATGAAGTGCTTGATATGAGCAAGATTGAGTCCGGAAAAATCGAACTGTCGGAGGAGGAGGTTCATCTGTCTGAGCTGATTGATAATCTTGTGACAATGATTCGTCCGTCCGTTCAGAAGAATAATCATGAGCTGGATGTGCATATTACAAATGTGGAGCATCCACAGGTGTTTGGCGACCCTGTGCGGCTGCAGCAGATTTTTATGAATATATTGGGGAATTCGGTCAAATATACGCCGCCGGGAGGCAAACTTTCACTGGAGGTTCGGGAAAAGTCTTCTGATATGCACGGCTATGGCTGCTATGAATTTGTGTTTTGTGACAATGGAATCGGAATGAAGCCGGAATTTTTGGAAAAGCTGTTTGAGCCGTTTAGCCGCGAGGAGGATTCGCGTGTCAGTAAAATTGAGGGAACCGGACTTGGGATGGCGATTGCAAGGAATATTGCCCGTATGATGAACGGGGATATTCTGGTGGAAAGCGAGCCGGGAAAAGGCTCCCGCTTTACCGTGATACTGTCCCTGAAACGAAGGGATGTGATTGCGCCAGAGCAGGATGCAGTACAGGAGAAAGGACAGAAGACGGTACAGCCGCTTAGCAGGGAAGTGCTGGCCAGGAAACGGCTTCTCTTGGTGGAGGATAATGAGCTTAACAGGGAAATTGCCGAGGAGCTGATTTCACAGACCGGAGTGGCGGTAGACAGTGCGGAGAACGGACAGGAAGCACTGGCGCAGTTTCAAAAGATGCCGGAAAACTATTACGACATGATTTTTATGGATATCCAGATGCCGGTAATGGACGGGTATGAGGCGACGGCTGAGATCCGGAAGCTTCCGCGTGCCGATGCAGCCAAAATTCCAATCATTGCAATGACCGCAAACGCATTTGCGGAGGATATCCGCAGAAGCAGGGAGGCGGGAATGAACGAACACCTTACAAAACCGCTGGATGTTGGGGAATTTATGAAATGTTTGGGAAAATGGCTTGGAGGAAATGAATTTGCGGATTAGAAGGAAGTCTTATATTTGGGCAATTCTGATACTGGCAGCTGTCAGCAGGGTAATACTGCTTCACCAGTGTCCCCAAGGGATACATGCGGATGAGGCATTTTCGGGATATGAAGCGTGGTCCCTGCTTCATTACGGGACAGATACGGCAGGGTATGTAAATCCTGTATATTTAACTGTCTGGGGCGGTGGAATGAGTATTATGAATACCCTGCTTATGATACCCGGGATAGCGCTGTTTGGTCTTAACGCGGTTACGGTAAAGATACCGGTTATTGTGATGGGAATTCTGTCTGTATTTGTTTTCTGGTTATTGCTGGAAAAGATTTCCGATGAAACTACGGCATTATGGGGAAGCTTTCTTTTGGCGGTGAGTCCGTGGCATATTATGATCAGCAGATACGGTATGGATGCGAATTTATGTCCGGCGTTTGTGCTGATTGCAATGTATTTCACAGTGCTTGGCATTGAGAAGAACCGGATGCTGAAATGGGCTGCGGCAGCGTGGGGAATTGCATTGTATTCTTATGTAGTACTGTGGATTTTTGAACCAGTATTTTTATCTCTGCTTTTGGTGTACTGTCTGAAATATAAGAAAATTACGGATTACAGGCAGCTGTTTGCGGCGGTGGCTGTTTTGGCGGCCGTTGCGATGCCGCTTTTCCTGTTTATTGGTGTCAATATGGGATTGATACCGGAAATCCGGACAGGCGTGCTGTCCATTCCCGTGCTGCCCGGATTCCGTTCCGGTGAGCTTGGAATCGGAGGATACCTGCTTAATATCAAGAGAATATTGCGCTGCTTTGTGCTGCAGAGTGACGGATATATGTGGAACAGTATTCCGGGATTCGGCGTTTACTATATTTTTTCCACACCGGTTTCCGTGATTGGATTCACCGTAGTGATAAGAAAAGCCATCAAAAATATCAGGGAAAAGAAATTCGGATTCGAGATGGTTTTACTGATATGGCTGGCAGCCGGGATTATTATGGCATTTACACAGACGACGGGGACGAATCTGACAAGGATTAATCCGATGAATCCCGCGATGTTTATTTTGGTGGCAACAGGGATTAAATGGATTGTGGATAAAATCAGGTTTCGGAAAGCGGAGGCGGTTCTTGCAGGAATTTATTTGTTAAGCTTTATCTGCTTTATGGCATATTATTTTACGGGATACAGTGATACGGTTGCGCAGCGGCAGCTTGCGGGAGCAGGGGAGGCCTTGCGGTATGCGGAAGAATTGTACCGGGCAGATACGGGGAAGGGGTATGATGGGAAAATATATATCCTGGGACCGCTCAGGCATTCGCAGGTACTTTTTTACATGCAGACGCCGACGCCGGATTACATTGAATCCGTAGAACAGGAGATTACCGGGAAGGGAACCTTTTTGGTGAAGGGTTTTGGACATTATGAATGGGGAGAACCTGGGACGTATGGAAGTATTTGTGTAATACCAAAAGAAAAGAAGGATGCATATCTTCGTATGGGTTATGAAGTTGAGATGTTCCATGAGTATGCGGTTGCCGTTCCATATTAATCGGATATCAGCCACACGGTTTTGACTGGCGGCAGTCTGGCAGTATCATATGACGGATAAAATTATAAGAGCGCAGGGGGAAATGGTGTGTGAAACGGTTAGAAAAAAAGGAGGAAACGTTGTTGTTCTTTGATGAAAAATCGATGTCTGTTATTGAACGGATATCGGAGGAGATGCCGGGAGGTTTTTTTATCTACAAGGCGGACGGCGATGAAAAGTTACTTTATACCAACAATGCGATACTGCGCATTTTCGGATGTGATACACTGGAGGAATTCAAGGAACTGACAGGCTATACGTTTCCGGGGATGGTTCATCCGGATGATCTTGAGACAGTTGAAAAGAGCATTGTCAATCAGATTACAAGCAGCCAGTATGATTTAGACTATGTGGAATACCGTATTATACAGAAGGACGGGAGCGTCCGCTGGGTGGAGGATTACGGGCACTTTGTACACACGCAGCTGTACGGGGATGTTTTTTATGTTTTTATTGACGATGCCACGGAACGCATGAAGACGAGGATGAAACAGCTTGAAATTGTCAACAGTGAGCTGAAGGAAGTGTACACGCGCGAATTGCAGTACCGGAAGGCTATTTTACATGACGCCATTTTCTTTTTTGAGGCAAATCTGACAAGGGACGAGATGATTACGACGACATTTCCCGAAATCGGGGATGATGAACTGACGGACTGGCGCAGGCTGTCCTGCCCCGGGCAGAAGAAAAAATATTCCGACTTTATAAAAGAAAGGGAATGCAATATTGAACCGGACAGCATTGACGGATACCGTCAGTTTTTTGATACGGACCGTCTGATCCGCTGCTGTGAAAAAGGCGGAGTGGAACAGACCTATGATGTCTGGATGATTGATGATCAGGGAAGAAAGAAGCTTTGCCATTACATATTTTTATTTGGAAAAAGTAAGCATACGGGTGATATTGTGGCGCTGTCCGTTGCAAAAGACATTACGGAGACGATGGAGCGGCAAAAACTTTTGCAGTCCGCGCTTCGCCAGGCACAGGCGGCAGGCATCGCAAGGGATACCTTTTTGGTAAATATGTCGCATGACATCCGTACGCCGCTCAATGCGATTATCGGTTATGCAGACCTGCTTAGAAGCCGGAAGTCCGATCCGGAAAAAATAGATGAATATTTGGATAAAATCCGCAGTTCCAGTGAGCAGCTTTTATCCATTCTCGACGAATCGCTGGAAGTTACCAGAATGGAATCCGGACGGGTAAACCTGATTGAGAGTGAATGCGATTTGAAAGAGCTGCTTACGGAGGTGGAAAAGTCCATGCTTCCGATTATGAAGACGAAAGCAATCCAGTTCGTGATTGACAGCTCCAAGATACAGCATTTCGCAGTCGTGGCGGATTTTATACGCATTAAGGAAATTTTGATGCAGCTTCTTGACAATGCGGCAAAATATATGAAGCCGAACGGAACCATTACAATGACAATTGTTGAGACAAAGACGGATTTAAAGGGATACAGACAGTATTGTTTTATTGTTGAGGACAACGGTATTGGTATTTCGGAAAAATTTAAGGAGGAGCTGTTTGATCCGTTTAAACGGGAAAGCAATACAACGCACAGCGGTGTGCTGGGAATTGGTCTTGGTCTTACAGTGGTTAAAAATTTTGTCGAGATGATGGAAGGGGATATTCAGGTAGAAAGTAAGCTTGGAAAGGGCAGCAAGTTTACGGTGAGTCTGCTTTTAAAGCTTCAAAAAGAGCAGAAAAAGCAGGAATCCCATTTGGCGCAGCAGTCCCGTAAAAAGGATCAGTCAAGGAAAAGACGGCTGCTTGTTGTGGAGGACAATGAGATTAACTGTGAGATTGCGGAGGAGCTTTTAAAGGACAAGGGATATCTGGTGGAGACGGCGCCGAACGGGAAAGTTGCGCTGGAGGCGGTTGCAAATTCCGAACCGGGATATTTTGATGCAATTCTTATGGATATTCAGATGCCGGTGATGGATGGCTACAGTGCGACGAGGGCGATACGCAGGCTGGAAAATCCGCAGCTTGCGCAGATTCCCATTATTGCCCTGTCGGCAAACGCGTTTGCGGAGGATTATCAGAAGTCAATTGACGCGGGAATGGCTGCACATTTCCCGAAACCGATTAATATTGATGCGCTGCATGACTTAATCAGTGATATTTTAGAGGGTTGAATCCTTTGTTAATTTGATTGTACTCTTGCAATCCCTGGAAGCATTCGATATAATATTAATGTATTTGGAAATTCACTGGTAACAGACCAGCCGGGACGTGGGCGGATACAGCTGTTTGATACCGGTTGGATATTGGATAGAAAGAAGGAAGAACAATGAGCGAGCAGTTGAAACAGAAATTAAAGGAAAACGGGGCTGATGTGGAGGGAACGCTACATCGTTTTATGGGGAATGACGCTTTGTTTTTAAAATTTATCCTAAAGTTTAAGGACGATCAAAATTACGCGGTTTTGAAGGAGCATTTGGATCAGAAGAATTATGAGGAAGCGTTTAAGGCTGCGCACACACTGAAAGGAGTGAGCGCGAATTTAGGGCTGAATCCGATTTTTGACCGTGCGTCCGCGATAACAGAGCTTCTGAGAGGAAAAGAAGCGTCCGAAGTGGATGTCGCGAAGGTGGAGGAAGAGAAAAAGGCACTGGAAGAGGCATATCAGCTTTTTATCGGCATTATTACGGAAAATGCATAAAAATAATTGCGTAATATAAAAGGTGCTGTGCGTCTTTTGCATGGCACCTTTTGTATCGCGTCTTTTTAATAATGCGGATATTATTTCGGATTATTTCAAATACTATAGGATAAAATACGACCATAACGGAGATGTGGCATTTGTGAGAGAGAAATTTGTGGAACTGAAAAAACGTCTGCCGGAGTGGGTTACGGCGGGCGCGGCATTTGTCTATTATTGGATGATGGCTTTGTATAAACTGACGCAGGCACCTATCTGGCAGGATGAGGCGATGGAATTTTACTGCTCACTTCCCGTGAAAGGTCCGATTGCAGGCGTGACAAAACTTTCGTCGATGTATGAACGGATGGCGTATATTCAGCAGCAGCCGCCCCTGTATAACTGGCTGATGTGTCTGTGGCTTCAGGTCAGTGAGGGAGAATGGTGGTATCGTTTTTCGAGTGTTTTGTTTGGGTTTGGCGCTGCCATCGGACTGTATTTCATTATAAGAAAGCTTTGTGACCGCTATATGGCGGCTTTTTGTGTTATAATCTATTCCAGCATTTATATCCTGATGTACTATATCAAGGAGGCGTCAGAATATGCGATGCTTGTGATGTTTCTGTTCTGGCTGGTTTATGTGCTTGTTTTAATCTGCGAGGAATTTTTCGTCAGGCGGATTATTGCATTCACCCTGCTGTGCGTGGCGGCGATGTATACTCATTATGGCGCGGTGTTTGCCGTTGTGCCGATGGCAGTCAGTGTCCTTGTGATTGCGCTTATGGGAAAGGATTATAAAAGCTTTCGGGTGAGCCTTGGCTCCTTTATCACGGCAGGGGCTGCGGGAGGATTGCCGCTGGTTTACTTTTTTATCATTCCGCAGTCGGCTAATCAGGTTTCCACGCTTTCCTCAGGGCGCGGGATTATTATTGAAAACGGGAATATTTTCGGCGATTTCTGTTATAGCATAACAAGTGTTTTTAAATGGTGCCTGATTGATATTGACAGGGATACGCAGAAGCTGGGGACATTATTGAATATTCTTTTTGTCGTGCTGCTTGCAGTGGTGTTTTATGTGGCGGTAAGGACAAAGTGCTTTTTTATTAAGGTGTTTTTATGGTGCAATGTGGCGGTTTTTATGCTTTACTATGTTGTGACAAAGCTGAATTTATACGCGTACGGGTGGTATGGAAACCGTTATAATATGTTTCTTTTTCCGTTATGGTTTGTGTTAATTGCAGTGTCGCTGTATGAGCTTGTGCAGCTATGGAAAAAGAGCAGGTATCGGATTGTTTCGGGTCTTTCGGGCATTGTGGGGATGTGTCTTGTGCTCGGCGGATTGCTTTACTGTCTGTATGGGGATTACCGCATCAGCAACCATTGGTGGAAGATGGACTTGCGGACAGTGGTGGATGAGTGGTATGATTTGGAAGGATATGACACGCCGACGATTCTTGATTTCCACCAGCGGTACGCGTTTGTGTATTACTTTACGCATGATGCGCGTTATGAGGAATCACAGTGGGAAAATATTGTGTATAATGACGAGCTTGAGACTTATTCGAACAACAGAAATGAGCCGTTTCAGGAATACCTGCGCAGGATTTATGACAATCAGCTGCCAGATGAGGTTTATCTTGTGACAGGACAATGGAACTCGTTCTGTAAGGCATTTGTACATTTGGGATATACAGTGGAGCCTGTGGTCGACTCGACCGCAAAGCTTTATCATGCAGAAAAGGACGGGGAAACAGCACAATGATTATTATTCATGTGATGGGCGGGCTTGGCAATCAGCTGTACCAATATGCCCTTTCCGAGAAACTGAAGCTGCTTGGAAGGGAAGTAAAACTTGACTTTTATGCCTATAAGCAAGCGCAGGGAGAGGACAGGGAATGGCGGGAGCTGGAACTCGAACGTCTGGAAGGATTAGAGTATGAGGCGTGTACCAGACAGGAGCGTATGCTGTTTCTTGACAACAGTATGAAATTTACGGCACGCGTGCGCAGAAAGCTTACGGGGAGGAAAGACAGGACCGTAAAAGAAAACGCAGACTATATGCCGGAGCTCTTTTCAATGGACAATGTATATCTGTATGGCTTTTGGGGATGCGAGAGATACTATAAGGATATCACGGGACTTTTGCAGCAAAGGATTGGTTTTCCTAAGAGTAATAACCCGATGAATATTGGTACACTTGCCCGCATGGAAGGTGAAAATGCCGTGAGTGTGCATATCAGGCGTAAGGATTACCTTACTGTGGCAGGCGGTGCGCGTTATATGGGAATTTGCACGGATGCGTATTATGCCGGGGCGCTTGCATATATCCGCAGGCGTGTGGAATGTCCTGTGTTTTATGTTTTTTCCGATGATGCGGAATATGCGAGGACACATTTTAACGGTCCGGATATGCGTATCGTGGATTGGAATACAGGAAAAGACAGTATGTATGACATGGAGCTTATGAGCCGTTGTAAACATAATATCTGTGCGAACAGCACGTTCAGCATATGGGGGGCAAGGCTCAATACGCACAGGGACAAGCTGATGATCCGCCCGCTGCATCATGATAATTATGAGATGTCCTCTCCTGAGGAGATCCATCAAAACTGGGAGGATTGGGTTCTTTTGGATGCAGCAGGAGAGGTTGTTTATGGGAAATGAATTAATTTCGGTGATTGTGCCTGTATATAATATGGAAAAATACTTGGAACGATGCGTCAATTCCATCCTGCGGCAAACCTATGGGAGACTGGAAATCATCCTTGTGGATGACGGATCGACGGACACGTCGCCCGGATTGTGCGACGCATTTGCAAAAAAGGACAGCCGCGTTATGGTTGTCCATAAGGAGAACGGTGGTCTTTCGGACGCGAGGAATGCAGGGCTTGCGGTGGCGACCGGGGATTATATCGGATATGTTGACAGTGACGATTGGATTGAGCAGGATATGTATGAACGCATGTACAGGGCATGTGTGGAGCAGGATGCGCAGCTTTGTGTCTGCCGGTATTTTTGCGAATATGCGGACCGGACTTTGGGGGGCGGAAGCGCAGAGAGCGTACCGCTTACAAGGGAGGAGCTTCTTCGGATTTATATTGGCGGTCATGCACGGTATGTCATCTATAATTCCGTGTGGAGCAAGCTGTTCCGGCGTAGCCTTGTGGAAGGCATGACGTTTCCAAAAGGGCGTAATTCGGAGGATATCACGTATACGACGAGAGCCTTTTGCAGGCTTGAAAAAGCGGTTTATCTTGACAGATGCCTTTACCATTACGTGCTCGACAGGGAGGGGAGCATCATGAATGGGGCGAGAGGGGAACGCATGTTCCGTGACGAGCTGCCGTTTTGGAGGGAGCATATTGCGCTGATTAGGGAAGCTGTTTCGGAGGAAATGGCTGATTTTGCGTCCTATCATTTTTGGAGACGGCTGTTATTTTATTATATTGACTTTAAGAATGCACAGAGGGCAGGCGATGGGACGGCGGACGGATACGCGCGGCGTATTGCGGACGAGCTACGCGGTGACAGGGCTGCGATAGGACGTGTGTATGGGACCGGTGCTGTTTCCGCCGGCGATAGGATGCGGATGCGGCTGTTTCTGTTTAGTCCCGCGCTTTATGCGTTTACAGTGAGAGTATATGAAAAATTTGTGATACCGATAAGAGGTTAAGATGCTTTTTAATTCCTATATTTTTGTATTTTTGTTTTTCCCTTTGGTGGTCTGTGGATATTACGCGTTCCACCACTGGAAAAAGCCGAAGATGGCGCTTGGATATCTGTTGCTGATGTCCATGGTGTTTTACGGCTACAACAGCATAGAATATCTGGTTATCCTGATGGTCAGCGTGGTCTTAAACTACATGCTGGTTGAACTGCTTGACAAAACGGGCAGGATGGCGCTGCGCAGGCTGCTTTTGGCGGCAGGGCTTGGCGTGAATTTGGGAATTTTGTTTTACTATAAATATTATGACTTTTTTATCGAGAATGTCAATGCGTGGTTTAAGACCGATTATGCGCTTTTGCAGTTGATGCTGCCGCTGGGAATCAGTTTTTATACCTTTCAACAGCTCTCTTATGTGATTGATTCGTATCGGAGGGAGTGCAGGAAGTACAGTTTTTTGGAGTATGCTGCGTATGTTATTTTCTTTCCGCAGCTGATTGCGGGACCGATTGTCTACCATGACGAGCTTATTGTGCAGCTGCGTGACGAGAAAAACCATAAAGTGAATTATGGGAATTTATGTAAAGGGTTGTATGCCTTTTCACTGGGGCTTGCGAAAAAAGTGCTGGTTGCGGATACGCTTTCGAAGATTGTGACATGGGCATATGACAACAAAAGTTACCAGACGACATTAAGCGGCATTATTGTAATGCTGTGCTACACGCTGCAGATTTATTATGATTTCAGCGGTTATAGCGACATGGCGTACGGCATTGGATACATGTTTAACGTCAGACTGCCGTTTAATTTCAATTCTCCGTATAAGGCGGACTCCGTCAGTGAATTTTGGGACAGATGGCATATGACACTCACAAGGTTTTTTACGAAGTATGTATATATACCGTTGGGGGGAAACCGGAAAGGAACGGTAAGAACCCAGCTTAATATTTTTGCCGTGTTTCTTGTGAGCGGGATATGGCATGGTGCAAACTGGACGTTTATTTTATGGGGAGTGCTGCACGGCATCGCAAAAATCGCGGAACGGATTTTTGGAAATGCGTTAGAACGGATTCCGCGTTTTATCAGGAGAATATTGACGTTTAGCTTTGTTACCGTTACATGGAGTCTGTTCCGGGCGGAATCGTTAAGCCAGTTCCAAAGGTTTTGGAAGTATACATTCAAACCGCGGAATCTTCATGGACAGTTTTATGACAGGGATATTTTGGATATTGTTAACCATCTGACGGAAACGCGTATCCTGTACCGTTTTGGATTTGGCGGGGTGATGGACAGATTTCCGCTGTTCCCGATTGTGGCGTTTGTTGTGCTGCTGATTCTTGCATGTTTTTTCCTGAAAAATACACAGGAAAAGGTCGAGGACGGGCATTATGGCGCATGGCGCTTCCTTGTGACGGTTGTGCTGCTGTTTTGGAGCGTTCTGTCGCTTTCGGACGTGAGTGAATTTTTGTATTTTAACTTTTAAGGATAGGAGGAAACGGAATGCGGAAGTGGTTTATCGGGTGTCTGTCAACGATAATTGCAATTACAGCTGTTATTGTTGCTACGGTTTGGATTATTGACCCTTATTTCCATTTTCATAAACCCTTTTCGTTTGTTTCTTACCGCCTTTACAATGAACGGTATACGAATGACGGGATTTCCAGGCATTTTGAATATGATACAATCATTACAGGGACTTCCATGGCGCAGAACTTTAAAACCAGTGAGGCGGACCGGATACTTGGCGTAAAATCCGTGAAAGAAACATTTTCCGGGGCAGGATTTAAGGAACTGTCGGAAAATCTCGACAGGGCGCTTAGGAGAAACAGGAATTTAAAGACGGTCATATGGTCGGTGGATTTGAATGCACTGATCCGCGATAAGGATTATGATATCTATGGCAACTATCCTGAGTATCTGTATGACGACAATCTGTGGAACGATATGTCTTATGTTTTTAATAAAACAGTATGGTATGAGGGGGTATTGCCCAACCTGATTATGACGGTTACGGGACAGGAGCGGACGACGTTTGACGAATATTCGGCGTGGGAAAAAGAGCTTGGATATGAGTACGTGATGTCAGGCTATAACCGTTGGGAGGAACGTGCCCAAATGCGCCCGGGACTAAGTGCGGAAGAGAAGAAAATGGTTGAGGAAAATATCCGGCAGAATTTCACGGAGCTTGCCAACCGGTATCCGGATACAACATTTTACCTGTTTTATACGCCATACAGTATCTGCTGGTGGGATTACCTGAACCAGGAAGGGCTGATGCTCCAGCAGTTGGAAGCCGAGCATATAACGACGCAGATGCTGCTGCAGTGCCCGAACGTAAGGCTTTACAATTTTAATGACCAGTATGATGTGATTACGGATTTTGACAATTACAGGGACAGGGAGCACTACGGTGCACATATCAATTCGCGGATTTTGGAGTGGATTGCCAGGCAGGAAGGACTTGTGACACAGGAGAATTATGAGGAACTGTTTGAAAAGGAGAAGCAGTTTTACCTCAATTACCATTATGAGGAGAAGCTGAAGAAAGAGGGAAATGAATGAATAATATAAAAAAGCTTGGCTATATTTTTGACGGGAAACAAAAAGGCAGACTGGTGTTTTTGGGAATTATGATTTTTATAGGCGGTGTGCTGGAGACGCTTGGTGTATCGGCGCTTTTACCTGTTGTGGCGGCGCTTGTGGATGTTGACGCAACGATGGACAAATGGTATGTGCGTCCCATCCTTGATACTCTGCATATCTATGACCCGACGCGGTTTATCATGATTTTGCTGTCTGCGCTGATTGCGATTTATATTATCAAAAACGTATATCTGCTGCTTCTTGTAAATATCAGGACAAAATTCATTTCCTACAACAAAAATACGCTGATCAGCAGGGTCTTAAGGGAGTTTTTAAACCGCCCGTATGAGTTTTATCTGGATGCGGATATTCCCACGGTTTTCCGCCTGACGGACAGTGACATTCCGAATGTGTTTAACATGATTATGGCAATGATATCGCTTGCATCAGAGGGCGTTGTGTTTGTGATGATCTGCCTGGTGCTTGTCTTAAAAGACTGGAAAATGACAGGCTTTCTTGTGGTTGTTATGCTTGTCATGACGTTTCTGCTCACGAAAATCCTGAAACCGCAGCTGAGCAGACTGGGAAAGAAAAACCAGGATATCCAGTCACGGATTGCAAAGTGGCGCATTGAGGCGATTTATGGGATTAAGGATGTGAAGGTGCTCCACAGGGAGGCATTTTTTGCGGATAACTATGAAGTTTCCGGCAAAATCGGTGCGGGGATTGCAAAGCTGTATGCCGTACTCAACAGTCTTCCGCGGGTTTTGGTGGAAACCATATTTATCTGCAGCATTTTGGGTTATATTATGGTATATCTGCAGCGGGGAAATGATTTACAGACGCTGATTGGGACATTAACCGTATTTGGTGCGGCGGCAGTGCGTCTGATGCCTTGCGTAAACCGGATTAATACGTATATTACAGAGGTTGCTTATTCGCAGCCAAGTCTTGATTATGTGTATGAGAATCTGAATATGAGTGCGGTAATGCGCGCAAATGACAGGACGGTTGGGGCAAAAAACCCATCGGTTCAGATTCGGCTGAGGGACAAAATAGAACTGAAGGATATCGTGTATGCCTATCCGAATACGGATACGATGATCTTTACGGGTGCGGATATGGTTGTGCCTTACGGTAAATCGGTTGGGATTATGGGTCCTTCCGGAGCCGGTAAATCGACGGTGGTTGATATCCTTTTGGGTCTTTTGAAAGTGAAGCAGGGAACGATTACCTGCGACGGTGTGGACATCTTTGAAAACTATCCCTCATGGCTGGCACAGATTGGCTATATTCCGCAGTCCATTTATCTGGTGGATGAACCAATCCGCAATAATATTGCGTTTGGCATTGCGGATGATGAGATTGATGACCGGCGTATTTGGGAGGTGCTTGAGGAGGCGCAGATTAAGGAATTTATCGAGACGCTGCCGGAGGGGCTGGATACGGCAATCGGCGAACGCGGCGTGCGGCTTTCGGGCGGACAGAGACAGCGGCTTGGCATTGCAAGGGCACTATACCATAATCCGGAAATTCTTGTCTTTGACGAGGCAACAAGCGCGCTCGACAATGAGACAGAGGCGGCAGTGATGGAGGCAATCAACAGTTTCCACGGTAAAAAGACAATGGTTATTATTGCGCACAGGTTAAATACCATTGAAAAATGTGATATGATATATAAAGTAGCGAATGGGCGGATTGAGAGAACCGCGCTTTAAATGAGGATGGGTATGAGCGACAGACCAATTATAGCAACAGAACTTTTAAAGGGGCAGGGGCTTGGGAACCAGCTCTTCTGCTATGTGACAACGCGCAGTCTTGCGTATGAAAAAGGATACGGTTTCAGTATATTAAACAGGGAGATTTTTGCCAATAATATACATGACCAGTCCTGTCATTGTAATAAGGGAATATACTTTATGGACATTGACTGCGGTCTTGACGTGCCCAGGGAAGCGTTTGAAACGATCTATCATGAGCGGGAGGACAGGCTCTTTCTTGGAAACTCAATGCATGACATTGTGCATGGCTGTTATGTAACGGGGGCGGACAGGGCGCTCCTCGATTTGGGGAAAACGACGCTTTTATATGGAAACATGCAGGCGTGGGATTATTTTGGAAAATACCGGGGTGAAATTCAAAAATGGCTTGCGGTAAAGCCGGAATACGACTGCAGGGAATACGCAAGGGAGAACCTGTGTATTATCAATGTGCGCGGCGGAGAATATGCAGGCAATCCAGAGCTGTTTTTAAGACGGAAATACTGGCTTGACGCAATGGCAAAAATGCGCACGCTGCGTTCCGATATGGAATTTATGGTTGTGACGGACGATGTGGATGCGGCAAAGCGTGTGCTTCCGGAGGTGGAGGCGCATCATTTTGAACTTGCAAAAGACTATACTATAATAAAAAACGCAAGTTATTTAATATTGTCAAACTCAACATTTGCTTTTTTCCCCGCGTTTACGAGTGAAACCGTGAACTATATTATTGCTCCGAAATACTGGGCAAGGCATAATGTGTCGGACGGTTACTGGGCGTCAGAGCAGAATATTTATGACGGTTTTAACTATATGGACAGAAAGGGAAAGCTGTTTTCGGCGCAGGAATGCAGGGATGAGCTTGCAGCATACCGGAAAACGTCAAAGAAGTACCGGCGGATTGGCGTTCCGCTTACGGGAGTGTCTTTGGAAATGGCAAAGGTTAGGGCAAAAAGCCTGATATACCGTGATTTGTCAGTGCGTGCGCTGCGTTCGTTAAAGCGGCGGCTTTTGGAATAATAACGCCGGATGAGAGGGCAGACTGTGGAAAGGGGCAGGAGGAATCGGATGCAGGAAAAGCGAAAACTCCCAAATGTCACGCTGGTGGCAATGACAAGTGTGAATATACGCGCAACCATCAAGGCAATGCTTTACAGTATGCGGGGCATTGCATTTGGCGACGCGGTGCTGATAACGCATAAAAAGCCGTTCGGGCTGCCAAAGACCATCCGCTACAGTCATACGGACAGGCTTTGCAATATTGATGATTTCAATTATAAAATGGTTTATGAGCTTGGCAGCCATATTCATACGGAGTTTGCCCTGATTGTGCATGCGGATGGCTTTGTGGTGCATCCGGAGCTGTGGCGCGACGAATTTTTGGATTATGATTATATCGGGGCGCCGTGGCCTTTGCCGCCAAAGGGGGATACCACGACATACCGTGATAAGGATGGGAATATCTGCCGTGTGGGGAACAGTGCGGGAATTCGCAGCAAGCGGCTCATGGATTTCCCCAAAAAGGCTGGGATTCCCTGGGAGGGCGAATATGCCTATGGAAGGATGTGGTATTATGAGGACGGCTTTATCTGCTGCAAAATCAGACATCTTTTGGAGGCAGAAGGAATGCGGATTGCGCCGCTGGAGGTGGCGAAGTATTACAGCCATGAGAAGATGATTCCCGAGGTGCAGGGAATTACACCGTTTGCCTTTCACAAATGGGAGGGGACGAATGCGCAGTATCCGAATTTTATCAGACCCTCCTTAAAAGAACGTGTGAAAAAGTTTTTGCGTCAAGGCAGGAGTTAATACAGAGAAAGAATGGGATTTTAGATGGTTTACGATTGCTTTCAGTTTTTTAATGAGCTTGATATATTGAAAATCCGCCTGAATGTGCTGGACCCTGTGGTGGACCGGTTTGTAATCAGTGAGGCGACGGAGACCTTCTCCGGACGAAAAAAACCGTTGTATTATGAGGAAAACAAGGAACTGTTCGCGCAGTTTGCGGATAAGATAATTCATGTCGTAGTCGAGGATACGCCCGAGGGGGATACGCACTACCGCGATACGTTTCAAAAAAATGCGGTGACAAGGGGACTCAAGGATTGTACCGATGAGGATGTGATTATTTTCAGCGACCTTGATGAGATACCAAATCCCGACAAAATCCGCGAGATTTTGCGGAATTTTCGGACAGATAAAATATACCACTTTGCACAACGGCTTTTCTACTGCTACCTCAATATGGAGGAAGTATCGGGAAACCTGCTTTCCTACGCGGGAGAGTTTGAAGGCGTGGAGCGGAAAAAATGGATTGGCACAAAGATGTTAAGCTATAAGCTTTTGCGGGAGCAGAATTTAATGCTTGGCGAGCTGCGGTTTCCTGAGAGGAAAGAGATTGGAATACGTGTGGACAATGGCGGCTGGCATTTTGGCTATATGGGCGGACACGGGGAGAAGGATATCCGAAAGCGCGTGCAGGAGAAAGTCGTTTCGGCGGCGCATCAGGAATATAATTCAAAACATGTGTTATCAAACGTGACGGACCAGATTAAGGACGGGAAAGATATCTTTGGCAGGAATGCGCGGTTTGTACGGTGCGAGATTGATGAGAGTTTTCCGCAGTATATCAGGGAACACCAGGAAGAGCTGGATTTTCTGATTATGCATGAGGAAAAACCGGCAGACAGGGCGATTCGCAGAACAAAGGTCAGAATAAAAAACATGTGTTATAATATCCTCGTGGGAATAAAACGGCTTGGAAGGAAAGTGCTTGGGAGATAGGCCGGGAAAGGAGTACACAGGTATGCCAAAGGTTTCCATATGCGTACCTGCCTACAACAATGCCTTGGAGGTGGAGCGGCTTTTGGAATCAGTCTATTTGCAGACGTATACTGATTTTGAGGTCAACATATCGGATGATTCCACGGATGACAGGACCGAGAGGCTTGTAGCAGTTTACAGGGAACATGACAAAAACATTAATTATATACACAATGAAAAGCCATACGGACATATTTTCAACTGGAATGCGGCAATCAGAATGGCGCGTGGCGAATACATTAAAATTATGTTTAGCGATGACTGGTTTACGGACGAAAACAGTCTTGGTGCGTATGTGGCACTTTTGGACAAGTCGCCGGGCGCGTATCTTGCGTTTGCAGGCAGCAGACAGGTTTCGCTGGACGACAGTATGCAGTATTATGACAGGCATGCCACGCCGCAGTTTATCGGCGGATTGAGAAAGGACTACCGGTTTTTGTTCAAGGGGAATGAGATTGGGGCGCCAAGCGCCGTAATCTACAGGCGTGGGGAATCGCTTACGCTGTTTGACGAGAAGAGCAACTGGGCGT
Organism: Lachnospiraceae bacterium UBA7110; assembly: GCA_002492295.1. Taxonomy (GTDB): domain Bacteria; phylum Bacillota; class Clostridia; order Lachnospirales; family Lachnospiraceae; genus COE1. The sequence continues at coordinate 66,956 of DKYC01000042.1, read as the reverse complement.
CAGATATGTATCTCTATTTTGACCTGCTGCGAAAAAGTTCTGAATTTGTTTTTACGACAAAACCGCTGGTTTCCATAGGCGTACATGACCATCAGTATACGGAGAGCTTTTCCGAGAAGGATATGCGGATATATAAGGATTACCGCTATATGTACGAGAAATACAGGCTTAGGGAGAGCAGGGAGTGCCGCACGTATTTTACAAGGCAGTTTCTTGTGAAATATGGAAAGGGTATCGGTGAGGCGAAAGCGCTTGGGATAGAGCCGTCCCTGTTTTTTAAGGCGTATGCGTCTGAACTTGGTCAGAGTGTAAAATGTTTTTGGAATGCAAGGTTTGGCAGAAGGAAGGGGCACGGTTTCTGAAATGAAAAAAACGGACAATTTTTTTGTCATCCACAACTTTAACACGGTACCGATACAGCTTTTGGAGTATTGCAATGATTATGTTATCTATGACTGTTCTACGGACAATGCAGTGAAAGAGCAGTTAAGGAGCATGGACCTTAATCTAAAAGAAGTGGAAAACGTAGGGCATAATATCACAAGTTATTTTTCCTTTTTTGCGGAGAACCATGATAATCTTCCGGAAGTGATGTGCCTGCTAAAGGGCAATATGATTGGCCGCCACTGTTCCAAGGAATTTTTTGACCAGGTGTACGATAATAAGAGCTTTACATTTTTGTATGACGAAAAGCAGTATTGGGACCGGTTTTCAAAATATAATGCAGACGGCGAGAAGAATCCGCCGGGGAATACCTTTATTGCAATGGAAAATGTTTACGTGGAAAAGAATGACTCATGGTATACGTCATCCCCCAACCATCCCAAGAAGTATTTCAATGATACGGACGATTTGCTGCGCTTTATTTACAAAAACCCCATGATTCCGCAGTATTTTATGTTTGCTTCCGGCGCGTGCTACATTGTTCGCCGCGAGCAGATTTTGCGCCATAGCAGGGAATTTTACCTGAATTTGAATAAAATTATGAATTATGGCATGAATCCGGGTTTCCCTTCGGAAGCGCATCAGATAGAGCGAATCCTGCCAATTCTTTTCAACTCCCTTTTGGAGGTGCAGGATTATATGAATGATGAGACGGAATTTGAGGCAAGGCTTCCGGAATGCAGCGTCCATATAAAGTATAAATACGATAACAGACCAAGAAGACTGAAAAAAATGAGAAAAGCGTTAGGACTGATACGGTGAAAACAGATAAATTAGAGAAAATCGGCGGCACATGCTTTTGGATTGCCTTTGTCGTAGAGCTGCTGATTGTAATGGTTGATAAAAGTGCATATATTAATCCGGTCGAGGGGCAATTGTTCCGGCTTACGTTTCTGCTTTGCTGTATTAAGATTGCATCGACCAGATATTCGAGGGAGGAATGGCTGTGCATCCTCCTGTTCGGTGCGGTCGCATTTGTTTCCTATCTTGTCAACGAGCGCGACGAGACGGTCAGGATTGTGGCGTTTGTGGCGGCATGCAAAGGCGTGGATTTAAGGAAAATGCTGAGGCTTGCTTTTTGGCTTACCCTTGCGGGAACCGCAATCCTGTTCGTGCTTTCCGGGCTGGGTATTTTTGGCGTATTCAAGCTAACCGCGAATTTTGGAAGAGGTGAGTACCCAAGTATTATCGAAACGCGCTACTGTTTTGGCATGGGGCACCCGAATGCGTTTCAGTGTATGCTGTTTATGATGATTTCACTCTGCCTGTATTTGGATGCGGAGAGAATGAAGTGGTATCATTTTCTGCTGTTGGAATTTATCAATTACCTTTCCTTCCGGTACACGGATTCCAATACGGGATTTCTGGTGTGTACGGCAGTGATTGCAGGGGTGGCTCTGTTAAAATACTGCAGGCCGCTTCGAAAATGCAAAACCGTTTATCTGTTGGGAGCATTGTTTGTAATAGGCATTGTGGTATTTTCGGCGGTCGGTTCCCATACGGGAATTGAGAATAAGCTCATAGACCGGATTGACACTATTTTAAACGGACGGTTTAAGTATGCGCATAAGATTGAAGCGGCGCGTCTTGAAAACTGGCTGCCGTTTGCGTCGGCAGAAAACACGGAATTTTTTGATGCAGGATTTATCAAGCTCTTTTACTGGTATGGGATTATTCCCGGTTTCCTCTATGTCCTGATGAATCTGTATCTGATTTACCAAAGCTTCCGGAAAGGGGATTACACGATTGTCGTAATTGTGGCAGGCTATGCGTTATTTACCATTATGGAGGCGCATTTAATCTCCTTTTATATCCTGAGGAATTATCTCTTTATTCTGATGGGGTATTACTGGTACCAGCCTTTTGCAGGTAAGGGAAGGTACGAAGGCTGCTTTTGGCAGGTAAGGAAACTGATAAAAGGCTGATTGATAAAATGGCAGGCAAAGGGAGAGTGGTGGCAGGCGTGAAATTAGTGAGTGTAATTGTTCTTGCATACAGGTCGGCGGAAACAATCGTGCAGACATTGGACAGTATTAAAAACCAGACTTATAAAAATATAGAGCTGATTATTACGGACGACTGTTCCCCTGACGATACAGTGGAATGCGTTCGGGGATGGATGGCTGATAATACGGGTGCGCTTTCCAAAATGCAGCTTGTCACGGCGCGGCAAAATACAGGAATTCCCGGAAACATTAACCGTGCATTAAAGGCTGCCCGGGGGGATTACGTAAAACTGATTGCTGCGGATGATTATATGACAAGGGATGCAATATCGGAGTATGTGAAGTTTTGCGAAAAAAACCCGAAGATGATTCCGATTGCAAAGGTACATTTGTTCTCCGATGAAAAAGAAGGGAAAAAGGCGGACTTTTCGTCAATAGAAAAATACTGTAACAGGTGTTACGGATTTGCGTCACAGACGGACTATAAAAAACAATACCGGATGTTATTGAAACAAAACTGCATTGTGGCGCCGTCAGGATCGTTTTATCCGATGGAAGTCATCAGAAAACTTGGCGGCTATGATGAGAATTACCGCTGGTTTGAGGATTATCCGATGAATCTTAAGGTGATGCATGAAGGATACCGCTGCGGCTTCATTAACCGCGAGCTGATTTATTACAGGATATCGGGAGGCTCTGTTACCGCGTCACAGCAGATGCGCCTTAAAAAGACGGAGATGAAACTGTTTTTCAGGGAGCGGATGTTTTATATGATGCAGGCGGGCATGGGCTGGGAGGCAGTGAAACAGTCAAGATATTGGGCAAAGATTGCGCTGCAGAAATAGACGCATATCGTATTTGGAAGGAGCGGGTGCAATGATTATCGCGGCAAATTATGCGGACAGAAAGTTCCAAAGGGCGCAGCGGCTCAACAGCAAAACAGCCAGACAGTGGGGGGCGGACAGGGTAATTGAATACACTCCCGGGGATATTGATCCTGCGTTTCGCGCCGCAAACAGGGAGATTCTTGACAATCCGAGGGGCGGCGGCTATTATCTTTGGAAACCATATGTGTTTTACCGGGGATATCAGGAGCTTGGCGAGGGCGATTATCTGATTTATACGGATGCCGGCTCCGTGTATGTGGATGAAATCCAAAAGCTGATTGACTGCATGGAGCGCGAACAGGTCAGTCTGATGCTGTTTTCCCTGCAGAACGAGATGCTTGAGCGGAAATACACAAAACGGGATGCCTTTCTTCTTACAGGCTGTGATAAGGAAGAATATGCCAATACGCCGCAGTCAATTGGCGGGTATATGGTGTGTAAGAAATCACCGGAGGTTGAGGACTTTTTCCGGGAGGTTTTGTCTTACGCGCAGGATATCCGTATTATATCCGATAACCCTAATACAATGGGGAAAGAAAACTATCCGGATTTTATTACCCACCGCCATGATCAGGCGGTCATTTCCCTGATTTCCAAGAAACGGGGAATCAAAAAGTTTCGCGATCCGTCGCAGTTTGGCATGATGAACCGTTATCCCAGGGAGGTGGAGGAACGCAGTACGTATCCGCAGATTATCGATTCGCACAGGATGAACGTGGGAAGTATGTGTGAGCTGAAAATCAGGCGTACAAAGGTTGTGAGTACTGTATGCGGCATATGGAAAAAGGTCAAATATAAGCTGAGGAAGGGGTAGTGTGAAAAATAAATTTTTCACACGGCAAATTTGCGCTTGCGCCCAAATTCGCAGACATTGGCAAGAATGGGGGATTAACATGGTAAGTATGGATAAAAAGGAAAAATGGATTCGATATGAAAAACGCTGGAAATGGAGAGACTTTTATTTTAATAAACTGTTAAGGCGCCATGGCATTGTCAAATATTTTCACAGGGAGCCGGTTATGGTGCATTATGCGCATAAGTGGGTTATGGGCGCAAAGAAAACAAATGATTATATTTATGACAGGATTATGGAGGGTAAGCCGTTTATGGCATGCCGTTTTGGAAATACGGAGCTGCAGACGATTGTGGGGGAGCTTGCCGTGCAGTATGAAGGACACTCACCAAAAAGAGATGCGTATTTGGATAAATGGTTTACGAGGCTTGGAAAGGATTCGGGATTTTTCCCGGTTGATTACCAGTATCTGCATCCCTTCACAAGACTCATGCTTGATTCCTGTAAACAGATTGATTTAATTGCGATGTGGCATTGCAATATGGAGGATTTTATTATTGAAGAGTACGTTCCCCATGCGGATTTAACATTTCTTTTCAGACTGGAGCCGTGGCTTTACCGTGGAAGACCGTGGACTGCCGCATTGAAAGGGAAAAAGGTACTGGTTATTCATCCGTTTGAGGACAGTATTAAGGCACAGTATCCCAAGCGGAAGGAAATATGGAAAAAACATCCGATATTGCCGGAATTTGAATTAAAGACATTAAAGGCTGTGCAGACTTTGTGCGGTGAATCGGATGAGCGCTTCGACACATGGTTTGATGCGCTCGAATATATGTTCCAGGAGGCGCTGAAAATCGATTTTGATGTGGCAATTCTGGGTTGCGGCGCCTATGGTTTTCCACTTGCTGCAAAGCTGAAAGCGGCAGGGAAGCAGGCAATCCATCTGGGCGGTGCGACGCAGCTGATGTTTGGGATTAAGGGAGCGCGCTGGGAAAATAATTATCCGTCCCAAATTGCAACATTTTTTAATGATGCATGGGTTTATCCGGGGGCATCGGAAAAACCCAAAAATGCGGATACGGTAGAAAGAGGATGTTATTGGTAATGGCAGGAATTGGTTATCGGATTTACCGGAAAATACATTATCTGATGCGGCGGGCTGTTGTCGTTGCGGCTCCCAACAGGAACGCGCTGAACAGTGAGGAGAGGACAGAAAGGGTTATTGTATCGCTGGCAAGTTATCCGGCGCGGTTTGCGCATATCCATATCGCACTCAAAAGTATCATGCTGCAAAGTATGAAACCGGACAGGATTATCGTTTGGCTTGACGAGGGCGCAGGGCAGGGCGGACTTACGCAAAAAATGCTTGAAATGGAACAGTATGGGGTAGAATACAGATATGTGAAGGATTTAAAGGCACATAAAAAATATATTTATGTGATGCAGGAATTCCCGGAGGATATTGTTATCACAATTGATGATGATGTGATTTATCCAAAGGATATGATAGAGACGCTGGTGAAAGTGCATAGGCGCTATCCGAAAGCCGTGTGTGCAAGGCGTGTGCATAAAATCACGAAAAATGCTGACGGAACGATTGCGCCATATCATGACTGGCTTGGGGAATACTGTGGCTGTGACACGCCTTCCCATGAGCTTGTTGCAATCGGGGTAGGGGGGATTCTCTATCCTCCGCACTGCCTTTATGAAAAAGCGTTTGACGAAGAACTGATAGGAAAGCTTTGTTTAAAGGCGGATGACATATGGCTTAAATTCATGGAATTATTGAAGGGAACGCGTGTTGTGTGGGTGCCCTGTAAGATTCCGATGCCCGGTCTGATAGAGAAGGAGCAGAAAACGAGCCTCAACCGGGAAAATGTCGACCAGAATATGAATGATGTGTATTTTGCAAACATGATTACGTATTTTGGCGTGCGGGCAGATGAATTTTGTTAGATGGAGACGGGTATGAAGGGAAAAAATATAAAAAGCCTTTTGAAAGCCATAGTAACGCTGGCAGCATTGACGATGGATTATAATCTGGTTTCGGATGAGGTATCCGTGTCCGGATATGAAAATCCGGAGTCTGTATTCGGCACATTGTCAAAGCTGTTATATTCCATAGAAACGCCCACAATAATGGCTTTTTTACTGGTTATTTCTTTAACGCTCTTTTACAGGTATGTATCTCATACGCAGATACGGTCAAAACATATAATGGCAGGCATCTGTGTCATGTCTGCTTTTGCTGCGTTTTGGGCGATAACGGGAAAGCTGTTTTATGTCTACAAGGACATAGGGCTTCTTGCGCGCGGGATTGTACAGTGCTTCAAAGGCATATTTGTATTTACCGGATTTTTCCTGCTTTTCTCGGGAATACTGAAAATTGCGGTTGGCGCATACTTAAAAGGCTGCGGAAAAAACACGGATATCCGTCCTGTTTCCCTGTTTCATAAAAAATATGCAGGCATTATCATTGCCGCATTTATACTGCTTATGTGGCTGCCGGTAATTGCAGCATATTATCCCGCAGTATTTATGGGGGACAGCGAGGACATCATATACATGGCGTATAATTATCCTACGGAAGTCGCCAGCTCGGTTGTCCCCCTAAAAGAGGGCGTTTATATTACAAACCATCATCCGGCTGTTTATACGGGATATGTAAGCCTCTTTTTACATGGCATACAGGCACTTGGAGGCAGTTATAACCTGGGAATATTTCTGTGCGCTGCCATACAGGGGCTGATTACCCTGTGCATACTGGTGTACAGCTGTATGTACTGTGCCAACAGTCTGAAACAGGAAAGGCTTGCGCTTGCGGCGGTATTGTTTTATGCATTGTTTCCACTGATACCTAAATATGCCATTATGATTTCAAAGGATACATTTTTTGCGGATTTCCTTTTCCTGTGGGCAATTTTAATACATAAGACAGTTCACACGGAGAATACAAAGAGGGATTTGGCGGCACTGGCACTGGCATCCGTGGGCGTTGTGCTGATCAGGAAGAACGGCGTGTATGTCATCATACTGACACTTGCGCTTGCGGCGGTACTCTATAAGCGCTTTTGGAAGCGGTGGGTTTTGGTATTGGCGGCTGTGATTGCCGTAAACATGCTTTATTCCAATATTGTGCTGCCTGCGGCGGGGATTCCGGACGGAAGTGTCAGGGAAATGCTCTCGGTTCCGTTTCAGCAGACGGCAAGGTATATTAAATATCATGGGGACGAGGTGACGCTGCAGGAGCGGAATGCAATAGAGGGGATACTTGACTATGACAGGCTGGCTGGTGCCTATGGCGGGAACCTTTCCGATTCCGTGAAGGGCACCTACAAAAAAACGGCGACAGGTGAGGACTTAAAAGGTTATTTTGGGGTGTGGATCCAAATGTTTTTCAAACATCCTGAAACATATGTGGCGGCATTTTTAAACAACTATTACGGATATTTTTACTGCATCGTAAACGACGCAACAAAGCTTGCGAGAACAAGCGTCGGGAGCATGGCGAACGTAAACCGGGATGGATATTTTGATTTTTCCCATTGCTATGACGGATTTCACGCGGGGTTAAGGGATATCCTGACATTTTATGACCTGTTGTGGATGCGTGTTCCGGTACTGAATCTGCTGATGACGAGCGCACTCTATGTCTGGGCAGCCGTTGTGGCGTTTTTCTTAAACTGGATCAGGAAGGATAAGGCAGCCGTTTTGCCGGTGTTTATGTATCTTGCCTTGATTCTGACAGTGCTTGCCGGACCAAGCAATGCAATCAATTATGAGCGGTATGTATTTCCCTGCATTTTGGGGATGCCGTTTTTGGTAACCCTGGCTTTTGGCAAAAACGAACGGAGTATGGAAAATGTGTGAATTATTAGTATCAGTGATAACACCGTGTTATAATAGTGGCAGTACCATTGAAAAAACGTTGGAATGCATTGAAAACCAGACGTATAAAAACGTGGAATATATAATTATTGACGGTGGCTCCACGGACGACACACTTAAAATCATAGAGCGGCACAAAAGCAGGCTCCCAAAGAACCTGACGCTTGTGTCCGAGAAGGACAACGGAATTTACGATGCCATGAACAAAGGAGTGCGGCTTGCCAAGGGGAAACTGATTGGGATTGTAAACAGCGATGACTGGTATGAAAATGATACGGTTGAACAGGTGGTGGAACACTATGCCAATAATCAGTACGAAGTGGTTTATGGCATGCAGCGCAATTTTTTGCGGGAAAAAGAGAAAGCGGTATTCCTTTACCATCATGATTTTCTGCCGGAGCAGATGATTACGCATCCCACGTGCTTTGTGACGGCGGATACGTACCGGGACTTTGGGGTGTTTGACACCAATTACCGTTCCGCGGCTGATTATGACCTGATGCTGCGCTTTTACGAAAGCGGAAAAGTTGTTTTTACGCCGGTGATGCGCATCCTGTCAAATTTCCGGCTGGGCGGAATGTCAGGAAGCCAGACAGGCGTTCGCGAAAATGCCTGTATCCGTTACAGGCGCGGCTATATAAGCAAAAAAAGATATCATTTTGTGATGTTCAAAAGCTGTCTTTATCAATGGATACATCGAAAATAGAGAGAAAGTATATGATTAAAAAAGAGGAAACAGTATATTTAAAAGCAATTGCAATTATATCTGTTATTTTATGCCATTTTTGGGGATGGATTTATGAGCCGGCGCCAATTTTAAGGCTTATTGGAGACAGTGCGGCGCAAAGCGGCGTTTTTCTGTTCCTTTTCCTGTCGGGTTATGGTGTGATGCAGTCTTATGATAAAAAGGGGCTGACAAATTTTTGGAATCGAAGAATCTTAAAGATTTATGTTCCGTTTCTTTTGGTATCACTGACGGAGCTTGTCTTAGAAATATGGAACTATCGTGATAATATATATGATATGTATATCAGGTCTACATTTTTGTCGGCATTGGGACTGTATCCTAATAATTTACTGGATAGCACATTTTGGTTTATTCCCTTTATACTGCTGCAGTATCTGGCTTTTTACCTTTCTTTTCGCTTGCAGGCAGGCCGCAACATGCAGAATGCCGTGTATATTGTGTTGGTGTTTGTATTATACTGCATTTTTAAAAGATACTTTACATGGGTGCGTGACAACGACATTTATGGCTTCGGATTTTGGCTGGGAAGTATGGTTTCGCAGAGGAACCCTGACAGGGTAAAATTGGAGAAAAGCAAATTGAAATTAAGTGTGGGTATTATCTGTACCGTAGGTTATATCAGTACATTAATATGGTTTGACAACGCAGGACTGCGTTTCATAAACTGTATTTGTCTTTCTTCTTTGGAAATCCTGGGTACATTGGTTATTTCGGCATCGGGCATGGCTTTAAAGTGGTTAAAATGGATAGGAACGCACTCGTATGAGCTGTATTTGACAGAAGGCTTTTTCTTTTGGCATAAAATTTTATACGATATTGCCGGATATCATTATTTGGGATTGGCACTGCATTTTGGCGTAATTATGATGCTTTCTTTTTTCATTCAGGCAATATCAGAGAATATAAGAGGTCTGATTCATGAAGTTTGCAATAATTTCTTTAAACACGGAGAACAAAAATCTGAGTAAATACTATAATTCACAGGCAGAAGGACTTGCAAAGGCGCTTGCAAAAATGGGACATGAACTGACTGTGTACCATCCGGTGCCGAATCTTGACAGGGAGCAGGAATGGCTTATGAAGGATGGTGTGCGGATTGTGTATATCCGGTGCGGACATATCGGAAAGCATGCCCTGATAGACTGCTCGATGCTTGATGCGGACAAGGACTGTTATATTACGGCGTCTGATAATTATCTTTTTTTAGGAAAATTTTATAAATGGTGCAGACGCAATAAAATCCTTTGTCTGCCCTACATCGGCGTCATTCACAGCAATAATTCTTCAAAGGTAAAGCGAAAAATTGTTGACATTTTTTGTAATAACGTGAAATATTATAAGAGAATACCCACAGTGGTCAAAACACCCGCCTTGGAACAGAGCCTGAAAAAGGCGGGGGCAAAAACCGTTTTCTGCGTGCCGGTAGGATTGGATACAGGGCGTTTGCAGCAGCGGTATAAAGAATATTGCGCAAAAGAGCTAAAGGAAAAGTGGAATTACAGGGATACCGACAGGGTCATCCTTTTTGTGGGGCGCATGACGGCAGAGAAACAGCCCGAAAAAATGATTGATATTTTTGCAAAACTGTATGCGCAGGATAGTGCATACAGACTTCTTATGGTAGGGCAGGGCGAACTTCTGGAAAAGGTGAAAGCGAAAATAAGCATGTGTGGATTGGATGGTAAGGCTGTAATTTACGAAAAGGTGCCCAATGACCGTATGTGGGAGCTTTACTGCATGTCGGAGCGTTATATTAATCTGAATACACATGAGATTTTCGGGATGGCAATTTTGGAGGCAATGTATTATGAAAACGCAGTGATTGCGCTTCGGGCACCGGGACCGGAGCTGATTATAGAAAACGGGATATCGGGATTTCTGTGTGACAGTGAGGAAGAGCTGGTGCAAAAGGCGCTGGAAACGGAGAAAAGCGTCATTGGTGCGGCGGCGCATAAGCATGTGACAGCGTGCTTTCTGTGGGAAAATGCCGCAGTAAAAATTGCTGACATTATATTGGCAACAATTGGAAAGGTGTGATACGATAAATGCAGATTAAATGCAACGTTTTGGACAGGCAGTTTCAGATGTACCAAAAGGAATATGAAGAGGCGGCGTTAAGGGTGCTTCGTTCCGGCTGGTATGTGCTTGGAAACGAAGTTGAAAAATTTGAGGAGGAGTTTGCGGCGTATACGGGACGGAAGTACTGCGTGGGGCTGAATTCAGGGCTTGATGCCCTGATTATGTCATTGCGGGCACTTGGCGTCGGCGGAGGAGATGAGGTGATTGTCCAGTCCAATACCTATATTGCCACCGTGCTTGGCATTACGGAAAATGGTGCAGTACCCGTGTTTGTGGAGCCTGACGAATATTTTAATATGGATGCCTCAAAAATTGAAAATGCCATCACGGACAAAACAAAGGTAATTCTGGTAACGCATCTTTATGGCCAGGCAAGTAATATGGAAACAATTACAAGGATTGCCCGGGATTATCATCTGGAGCTGGTTGAGGACTGCGCCCAGTCCCATGGGGCGCGCTATAACAGGAAAATGACCGGGACATTTGGAATAGCGGGGTGCTTTAGTTTTTATCCGACCAAAAACCTTGGGGCGTTTGGCGATGCGGGCGCCGTGGTAACGGACGATACGGAAATTGCAGGACAGCTTCGCATGATGCGCAATTACGGAAGTAAAATACGCTACTACAATGAGATAGAAGGTGTAAATTCACGCCTTGATGAGATGCAGGCAGCGCTTCTGCGGGTAAAATTAAAATATATCCGGGAATTGAATGACGAGCGCAAAAGGCTTGCCAAGTATTATGATATAGGAATCCAAAACGAAAAACTGATACTTCCGATGCTCCGGGAGCATGCGGAAAGCATCTATCATCAATATGTAATCAGATGTGAAAAAAGGAAAGAGCTGCAGGAATTTTTGCAGGAAAAAGGAATTCAGACGCAGATACATTATCCGATCCCGCCGCATTTGGCGCAGTGCTATAAGCGGCTTGGCCACACAGCGGGAGACTTCCCCATAGCGGAACATTTGGCGGATACGGTACTGAGCCTGCCGATTTATACGGGGATGACAGAGGCGGAGCAGCAGTATGTGATTGAGGCGGTGAATGCGTTTTAGAATGGAGGGACAGTATGATAGAGGATTGCAGGCTGATTGAGTTTCAACAGAAGGGCGATGAAAGAGGGCATCTTGTAATTATCGAAGGAAACCAGGATGTTCCCTTTGATATAAAACGGGTTTTTTATATTTATGGTTCGGATAGGGATGTGATTCGCGGGCGCCATGCGAACTATCATTCGGAGTTTGTGCTGATTAATGTTTCCGGTACGTCCAAGGTAAAGGTCGACGACGGGACAAGCCAAAAAATATTCCATCTTGACAGACCGCATATTGGAATCTACCTGCCGAAGCTTATTTGGAAGGACATGTATGATTTTTCGGAGGATTCGGTGCTTTTATGCCTGTCAAGCGAGCATTACGACGCAGATGAGTATATCAGGGATTATGACAAATATTTAACAATCAGGAAAGAGGGAGAACATGCTTAGACGTCTTCAGACAAAAGATGCTCCACTGATGCTTGAATGGATGCATGACAGTGAGATTAACTGCAATTTCCAGACGGATTTTGCGTCTGCGACACTGGAGGGCGTGTTGGATTTTATTCATGACAGTTTTAACGATGAGAGCCAGAATTTTGCCTTTGTGGATGAAAATGACGAATATTTGGGAACAATAAGCCTGAAGCATATTTCGCAAAAAAACAGGAATGCGGAGTATGCCATTGTGACAAGGAAGAAGGCCCAGGGTACAGGGGCTGCAAGGAAGGCAACACAGGAGCTGCTGAAATATGCTTTTGGGGAGTTGAAGCTCCATAAAGTCTATTTAAATGTGCTTGAGGAGAACGTCAGGGCGCAGAAATTGTATGAAAAGTGCGGTTTTGTCTATGAGGGAAGCGCCGTTGATGCAGTCAGGATAAACGGAACCTATAGGACGCTTAAGTGGTATGGCGTTTTATGCGGTAGAAGGTGATGATTGATATGGACAGTAAGTGCATTAACTCTTTAAAGGGAATAGGAATACTGGGTGTGGTGCTGGTGCATTGCGGACTGGGGGTTCATGAGGGTATGGTGGCTTCCGTTGCAGCCAGCGGGGCAAGAGGTGTACAACTGCTTTTTGTTATAAATGCATTTTTGATTTTTCATTCCTTGGAAAAAACAGAGTTTAGCAGGAGGCAGCTAATAAAATGGTATATACGGAGATTTGTAAGGATAATACCGCTTTACTGGTTTTTCACAATCCTTCATCTGCTTGTTTTTGGACTGGGGGAACGGTATTATTTGGGAACCTTATCAAATGTTTCTTTGCTCAACATTTTATGCAATATGTTGTTTTTACATGGATTTCATCCGTATTATATAAACAGCATTAATGCGAACTGGTTTATGGCGGATTTAGCGGTATTTTACCTGTTGGCGCCGCTCTTATATAAGCTGATAGATTCTTTGGAAAAAGCGGTGATTGCATTATTGGTGACTACGCCAATGGGATATTTGCTGTACCATTTTGCATTGGGTCAGGATGTATTGGGCGTAAAGGCAATTTGGACGGATTATGTTACCATACTAAGCTTTCCCGCAGAGTTTCCGGTAATATTGCTTGGAATATTCGCGTATTTTGTGATAAAAGAAAGCCATAAATGGAGGAATAAAGGCATTATATCAGCAGTTACACTGTTTTTTTCCCTGTTTTGTATGGTATCGTTGATTATGGGAAAACGATATTTTATGATATTTAACTATATTTTTTCTTTCGGGGTATTATTTACGGTTATTTTTATCGGGCAGGCACAAAGCCCTTCCAGGCTTGTCAATAACAGGTTTTTTGCACTGTTTGGAAAACACAGTTACGGTATTTATCTTTCACATTTGTTTTTCGTATCGGCAATACCGGACAATGGTTTAAAACCGGGGGCATGCGTCATACGATATTGTGCAGTTGCAGCGGGAGCGCTTCTTACTGCGGTTGTGTCGGAAAAAGTGATAGAGCAGCCTTTGGTCGGGCTGATAAACAATAAGATACAGGATAGGGAAAAAAAGAGGGGCGGCTATGAATAAAAAAATTTCAATTATTGTGTTTTCGAAAGGCAGACCGATGCAGATGCATGCATATCTTGAAAGCCTTTTGAAATTTTCCGATGCAGGGCAGGAATGGATAAGCGTACTGTACTGTGAAACAAAAAACATACGTTATGAAAAGCTGATGAAGTCATTTCCCGGTGTAAACTGGATTAAGGAACGTAAATTTGAGGAGGATTTGAAGGAAGCAATAAAAAAAGCGGGCGATTATATTATGTTTGGCTGTGATGATGTAGTCTTTACGGGAAAATTCAGTATTAAAAAAGCAGCAGACTATTTGGAACAAAACCCGCAGGTTTTTGGGTTTAGTATGCGGTTGGGCGAAAATATCAGACCATGTCCGCAAAATCTCTCAAAGGATGAGACGGTGCTGGAGTGGAAATGGGACGGTTGCAAAGAACAGCACTACAACTACCCCTGGGAGCTGGACTGTACGCTGTACCGCAAGGAAGATGTCCTTAGGATGACAATAGAAGAAGAAATCCCCATAAAAAATCCAAACTATTATGAAGCAATGATAAATCCTGATAACAGGGGGGGGCGCATACCAAGAAAACATATGGCGTCAAATAAAAAAAGCGGCAAAGCAGTTGTCATTACGGTAAACCGTGTACAGGATACACACCAAAATGGTTTTGACGACAGTATGCTTACGGATATTTATTCCCTTGACAGACTCTATAACGACGAGGATAATACACTTGATATTGAGAAAATATCAGGTATGGATAATGATAAGATTCATGTGGGAGCAGAATACTTTATATTGAGAAAGGCGGCCAAAGGGTACTCGCGTAAATACCTTTTGAAAAAGAAGGTAAAGGAAGCTGCCGGAAAGATGACACGGTTTCCGAAGCGTGTGTACCGCCATGTAGAGCGTAAGCGTTATGAACGGGGAAAATATGCGGACAGGCTCAATATCCTAGACACAGAGGGAACGCTAAATCTTATGGAAAAGGAACAGTTCAGTTTCCTAAGATACGGCGATGGCGAAATCGCTATTATCAATGGGGAATCGATTCCCTTTCAGGAGTATGACGAGAAGCTGGCAAAACGTCTGAAGCAGCTTTTAAGGGCAGACAAAGACGGGCTGTGCATAGGGATACCGTATTATTATATGCATCCCGATAAGAATCTGAATGATTTTGTGTCCGCATTTGCAAAAACGCTGGCAAAACAGAGGAAATTCCTGTGCAGATACTGCAGTAAGGAGATTACGTATATCGATACGGCGATAACGCAGGTATACCAGACATATAAAAAATATGATTTCAGGGATTACTACAAGCGCATGCAGAATTTACTGAAGGACAGGGATATTACGGTAATATGCGGTGAAGGTGTTTTGGACAGGCTGGAATACAAGGCGTTTGATGTTTGTAACTCGGTAGTGTATGTGAATGCTCCAAGCATGAATGCGTATGCGGATTATGAAAAAATTCTGAAGGCGGCATTACAAACGGATAAAAAAAGACTTGTATGTGCTGTCCTTGGTCCTACGGCAAAGGTGCTTGTTTATGATCTGTATAAAAAAGGATACCAGGCGTGGGATATGGGACATTATTTTAAGGATTATGATTCCTATAAAAAGAAACAGCCGAGGACGGACGCGGAAATAACACAGTTTTATAAACCGGATTAAGATACGGTAACGCCGGATGGGGACTTGAAATGTTAAAAAAGATAAATTATGTATTGAATCGAAAACAAAAAATCAGTTTACTGATATTCCTGATGGTAATCTTTGTAGGCGCTTTTGTCGAACTTTTGGGAGTATCGGCAATTATGCCAGTTATAGAAGTTGCCATGAATCCGGCAGTTATCAATGAAAAATGGTATTTGATTTTAATTATGGATACCATGGGATATACGGATGCAAATGAGGTGCTTGTGTTTTGGGCGCTGCTCCTGATTGTTATCTATATCCTGAAAAACATATACGTGACAATGATGTATAACATGCAGTACCGCTTTATTTTTAACAATCAACAGAAGCTTTCGGTCAAAATGATGAAAAGCTATATGCAGCAGGATTACCTGTTTCACGTATCAAAAAATGTGGCGGAGTTTCAAAGAAACATTACCAATGATGTCAATGGATTTTTTACGGTGGTTTTGAATGTGCTGCAGTTTATGGCGGAGTTTAGCGTAAGCGCTGCCTTAGTGGTTTTTCTGTTCGTGCAGGACTGGGTTTCCACTGTGGCAGTAGCTTCGCTGTTGTTTTTCTTTCTGCTTTTTTTTGCAGGCTTTTTCAGAAGGGTGCTTGTGAAGAAGGGAGAGGAAAGCAGGCAGGTAAACATGCTGGTTACGAAGTGGTTATTACAGTCTTTTTCCGGTATTAAAGAAGTCAAAGTTACGAACAGGGAGGACTTTTTCATATCAAATTATGATAAACAGTATAAAAGATATGCCACGGTACAACGGCAGCAGTCCATTCTCACATACCTGCCAAGACCTGTTATGGAAACCGTGTGTATATGCAGTCTTTTGCTGGCTATGATTATCAAGATAACCGTGACAAAAAGTGACGTTACTTCGTTTGTCACAACGCTTTCCGTGTTTGCGGTGGCAGCGTTCCGGATGCTGCCGTCCTTTAATAAAATTACAGGGTATTTAAGTGCAATGATGTTCAACAAACCGTCCATTGACGCTGTATACAGTGATTTAAAGGAGATTGAAGCGCTCCATGACAAAAAGACTGCGGACAGGCAGGACACCCAAAAAATTTCATTTCATGAGTCCATTCAGTTTAACAGTCTGTCTTTTCGGTACCCTGGAAATGAGAAATGGATATTGAAAAATGCCGATTTGGAGATAGAGAAAAACACCTCTGTGGCATTTATCGGTTCTTCGGGCGCGGGAAAGACGACAGCGGCGGATTTGATACTTGGTATTTTGGAGCCGCAGCAGGGGAGCGTGACCATAGACGGTGTTGATATCAGAAAATGTCTGTCGTCATGGCATGATAATATTGGCTATATACCGCAGGTGATTTACCTTATGGATGACACGATACGCGCTAATATTGCTTTTGGCGTACCGGAAAGTGAAATTGACGACGCGGCGGTGGAAAAGGCAATGAAGGAAGCGCAGCTTGATACTTTTGTACACACGTTAAAGGAGGGACTTGACACCATTGTAGGCGACAGGGGCGTGAAGCTTTCCGGCGGTCAGAGACAACGTATTGGAATCGCAAGGGCGCTTTACCGCAACCCTGACGTGCTCGTCCTCGATGAGGCAACTTCCGCGCTGGATAACGATACGGAAAAGGAAGTAATGAATGCCATAGACAGACTTCATGGCACCAGGACAATGATTGTGATTGCACACAGGCTTACCACGATTCAAAAGTGCGATAAGATTTATGAGGTTGGAAACGGAGCGGTAGTTTTGAAAAGCAGGAAAGAAGTGTTTGGGGAAGAGGGAAAATGAGGATAAAATATTTATTTAACAGGAAAAGAATAATATCAGCTGTCGTTTTTTCGATTATCAGTATTGCCTGTGCGTTATGGTCTGACCTGTCATTTAAGTATGTCCTCGTGCTGCCCGCAGTAGTCCTGTTTGCAAGCTTTATTTCCATTCAGGTACACAATAGAATACTTAGTGCAGGCAGTATTTTGATAATGCCTCTTTTTATGACAGTAATTCTGCAATTGGAAACAGGGAGCGTGATAGATGATTTAGGAATCAGATTAATCCTGATTAACTGGCTTTTGGTAACGGGATTATCTGCATTGGCACTTGTTTTTACGAAAAAGGTAAAGAATGTTCATATCATTTGCAGTCTTGTTGTCTTTCTGTTTGGATTTGCGGATGCTTTGGTAATCGCATTCCGGGGAAATCAGATTTCAATTAATGATATACGTTCGATACGGACCGCTCTCAGCGTTGTCGGGAATTACCAGTTCGATTTGAATCCAATGTTTCTGTTTGCAATCATCCTGTTTCTGGCATTTTTTTTCTTTGTCCTGCAGTCGGAATTTCAGGTGATTGAAATAAAGGATAAGGTTCTGGTGCTGGTTCCTTATATGGCGGTAACATGCATCCTGGTGGCTGCTAATTTGGATAATTATACAGTCAGGACATGGGGGAATCAGGGATGCACCAGGAATGGCGTTTTATTCGAACTTTTACTGGAAATAAAA
>DKYC01000042.1:43520-48690 GCA_002492295.1 Lachnospiraceae bacterium UBA7110 | reverse complement strand
AATAAAATATTCCAAGATAGAGGAACCGGAAGGGTATTCCTTAGAGAAAGTAGCAGATATCGTACAGCCATATAGAAGTACTGGGGAAAATAAAGAAACGCCCAATATTATTATTGTGATGAGCGAGGCGTACAGTGATTTAAATGTGTTAACCAGGCTTGATACCAATATTCCGGTAATGCCGAATTTCCAAAAAGTGTGTTCAGAGAGTCTGCATGGATACGCGCTGTCTTCTGTTTTTGGAGGGAATACAGCGGTGTCGGAGTGGGAGACTCTGACAGGAAATTCCATGGTGTTCATGCCACAAGGCTCAGTTGCCTATCAGCAGTATATTAATGAGGATGTCAATTCACTTGTGAGTCTGCTAAAGAACAGGGATTATACGGCAATTGCAATGCATCCGTATTATGCAAGCGGATGGAATCGGGAGAAGGTCTTTCAATATATGGGATTTGACGAGAGTCTTTTTATAGAGGATTTTGAACAGAATGATTTCGTGAGGAGTTATGTTTCCGATAGGGAGTTTTATCAGAAAATCATATCTTTATTTGAGAAAAAAGACGATAATCCGTTATTTGTATATGGAATTACAATGCAGAACCACGGAGGGTATGTATATGATGATTTTGAAAGCAGTATAGAGGTCCTGAATTTGAATGGGGATTATGGGGATTTGAACCAGTATCTTTCCTTGATTCATATAAGCGATGAGGCATTGGAAGCATTTATCGACTATTTTAGGAATTATGATGAGAAAGTCGTTGTCTTGTTTTATGGGGATCACCAGCCGCGGTTATCGGACGGGTTTTATGCTGAAGCGGGTGTTGCAAACGATTCTGTAGAGAAATATAAAGTTCCGTTTTTTATATGGAAAAACTATGAAAGCAGGGAAACGGTATATGAACTGACAAGTCTGAATTTCCTGCCGGCTTTGCTTCTTGAAAATGCGGGAATGGATGTACCGCCATACTTTTCATTCCTTTATGGTTTGCAGGATAAGCTAAGCGCTGTGAATGCGTACGGATATGTCGTTGATGGACAGTATTATTCCTATGATGACCAGGCCGTTATAGAAGGAATAAAGGAGGAGCTTAACCAGTACCGTATCCTCCAGTATGCAAATATTTTTGACCCGGATTCAGATAAAACTGTTTTTAACTGACCATGGTAATGGTATATAATATGGAAGTGAAAGGTGTAAATTTGAAAAGAGTACAATCCGTAGATGAAACAATCCATGCAATTTACCGCAAAATTTCAAAACCATTTAAAATGGCGTCTGCATCAGCATTTATTTTTGGAATGGTTGCGCATTTATATATGTTTATGAATAAACTGCCTAATTATGATGATATGGTACTGAATGGATTTGGCGCGACATTCCGGCTTGGAAGATGGTTTTTATGGGTTTTAGGCGCCGCGGCATATCATTTGGATTTTGTTTATAGTCTTCCATGGATTAACGGTTTGGTTACGCTTGTTTTGATTGCTTTGTCAGCGGGACTTGTGGCGGATATATTTGCGGTGAAAAGTATGGCAGGCAATGTGCTCATCGGGGCTGCAATGGCGGTATATCCAAGCTGGACAGCTACGTTTTTCTTTATGTTTACGGCTCCGTATTATGCGGCCGCACTGTTTTTATCGGTCTGTGCTGTTTATCTGACAGTCAGGGGAAAACGTTATTTTGTGCCGGCATCCTTGATGCTGGCATGTTCTATGGGGATTTATCAGGCTTATGTGCCATTTGCCGCTACGGTATATGTTATGGTAATTATACTGCTGGCTGTTGAAGGCAAAAGGGATGATTGGGATATCATCAGGGTATCCTTATATTACTTAGGGCAGCTTATTTTGGGCAGTTTATTCTATCTTATCATCACGAAGATATCATTGGCGGTTACAAAGCAGGAACTGGCAGATTATAAAGGAGTCAGTACAATAGGAAGTTTTTCGCTGATACGTCTTTTGGATTTTATAAAGGGCATCTTCCGTAATTTCTTTGGTCTTGCCTGCAATAATAACCTGGAACTCAGTTATAACCATGTGACAAAATGCATGTATCTTTTCCTTTTTCTGTTTACGGGGATACTTATTGTGTTTTTTGCCAGAATATCCGTCAGGGGACGGAAGTATCTGAAAGCGGTACAACTGGCAGTTTTGACGGCTGTTTTTATCATTGCTGTCAACAGTATTTACCTTGTGTGTTCAGACGTGTATTCACTGATGCGGTATTCTTATGTCAGTATCCTTATTCTGCCGGTATGCCTTCTTGACAGATATAAAAACCATGTAATGGGACGGGGCGGTGAAAACCATGTTCTGCGGGCGGAATGGGTAATGACGGCAGTGCTTGCAGCCGGGGTTATGAGTTATTGTCATTTCGCGAATGCGCAGTATTTAAGCCTGAATTTGGGTCTTGAACAGGCATCAGGGTATTACGGGACAATAATTACACAAATAAAGGGGCTTGAGGGCTATGAACCGGAAATGAAGATTGCGCTGGTAGGGCATGATAAGATAGAAGACAAAAGCCTGTACCGGAATCAGGTTATGGAAGTGTTTGAGATGAGCGGCCGGGATGCAGTCGTGGCTCAGACATATAGCATTGAGTACTTTCTGAAATATTACTGTGGCTTTGACGCCAAGCTTGCGGAGGTTGATGTAGATAATGAGGAAATCGCACAAATGCCCGTGTATCCGGCAAAAGGTTCCATGAGGATTATGGATTATACTGTTGTGGTAAAACTTGCAGATTAAGGTAGAGGGAGAACTAAGGAAAAAGCATGAAACGGTTTAAAGTAATGATTGTCCAGTTTTTTGTATTAGTACTAATGTTATTATCGTTTAGTATGGTGTGGTGTTTTAATAATTTTGGGAATGTTGGTCTGAATGAAATTATTTTTACACTGAATATGCCTTTGAAAGGAACATCTGTTTCGTATTTTAAAACCTATTTCCTGTATGCTTTTTGTCCGGCAATACTTTTATTTGGAGTGGAACTTTTTGCCTATATCCATAAGCCCCGGCGCAAATACAGTATTAAACTGTTTTATAAGGAAAAGGAGACCGAAATTTCAATACTGCCCTTTAAACTAAACACAGGGGCATGGGTTCTTGTATTTCTTATATGGTTTGGAGAGATGGTCAGTATCGCGAATGATAAGTTTGAGCTGTTTGCATATATAAAAAGCCAGATAGAGGCGTCGGAATTTATTGAAAAAGAGTACGTTGATGCCGCAAAAGCAAATATTGTATTTCCAAAAGAAAAGCAGAATCTTATTTTTATTTTTGTCGAGTCGGCGGAAACATCGTTTATGGATAAAGAAAACGGGGGCCTGTTGGATAAAAACATCATCCCGGAAATGACACAGCTTGCAAAAAATAATATTAGCTTTTCCCATTCCGAGCTTTTTGAGGGAGCTACGGTAGCTCCTTCCTGCGGATGGACTATGGCGGGGCTTCTGGCGGAAACGTCAGGGATGCCGCTAAAGCTTTTTAAATACCAGGACGGCTCGGGAGGCGTGGATAATTCCATGGGGCATTATTCCACGTTTATGCCCGGTTTGACATCGCTTGGTGAAATCCTTGAAGCAGAGGGATACCATAATTTCTTTATGGCAGGTACCGACTTTGATTTTGCGGGACGGCGGGATTATTTCACACAACATGGCAATTATGAAATCTGGGATAAGGGAAGCGCCATTGCAGAGGGAAAGCTTCAGGAGGGTGAAGCGCAGAACTGGGGGATTCAGGACAGGAGATTATATCAGTTTGCAAAAGAAAAACTGACAGAGCTTTCTGCAGATGATAAACCGTTTAACTTTTCGCTGATTACCGTTGATACGCATGCGGGAGGTACGGGAACCTGTGAACTGTGTCCTGATACATATGGAAGCCAGTATGAAAATGTATGGGCGTGTGCGTCGCGTCAGATAAATGATTTTGTAGAGTGGATAAAGCAACAGGATTTTTATGAAAATACGACAATTTGCATTGTAGGCGATCATGGCAGCATGGAAGTCGGATTTTTGGAGAATTATGGGTATGATAAGCATCAGGGTGATACCGTAAGAAAGGTGTATAATGTATTTATAAATGCCAAGGTACAGCCTGTAAAAATGAAAAACAGAAAATTTACAACCCTTGATATCTTTCCGACAGTCCTTGGAAGCTTAGGCGCCCGGATAGAGGGGGAACGTTTAGGAATCGGGACAAATTTATTCTCGGATGTGCCCACGCTGGCGGAAGAGTATGGGTATGAGGAGCTTTTTGCGGAACTTAATAAAAGATCGCGTTTTTATGATAACAATATTTTATATCCAAAAAAGAATTAGGGGGAATTATAATGTTTAATTATTTGATTATATTGGGGTGTGGGGCGATGACTTATCTTTTATCGGAAAAATGTTCGGGAAAGAATGCCCCAAACTGGTATAGCGCAATTATTACATATTTGATGTATTCAATGACGGATATGATGACAACCTACATAATCCTTAGTCCGCTTGGGAGAATAACAAGAATAGACAGGGTGGATGGAATAACGGAAATTTCATATGGAAACTCGGCAATGTTTATGGCGGTAATCATTGCATTGCTTTGGGGGCTTGTATTTGGTTTCCTGAGGAAAAATGTGGATATTAAGGTGGAAAAAAGGGATAAAGAGTAATAAAGAAGTGTTTTTGGGTTCTGTAAAAGAAAAAACGGAGGTATCATGTAAAAGATGGAGAACTATATTGGCGTATTGGCAATGTGTATTTTGGCAGGCGTATTGGCGGCATTCATTCATATGCTGGTTATGGACAACACAGACAGACATTTTCGGATAAAAAACATCTGTTTTTACGGGGTTGTTTTTTACGGCATCATGTCAATTGTGAAGACGGTCTTGGGGGAAGGGGAAAAAACACTTTTTTCGAGCTTCACGGACATGGAAGATACAACGTATCTCCATTATGGAATTCCGCTTGTTTTGCTTGCATTGATACTTCCTGTCACGTTAAAGATTATATTGCGGAAAGAAAAGGCACATTTGCTGATGGATATGTTTCTCTCAATTGTTTCTTTTCTGCTTGGAATCCAGTTTTTAATCAGGGGGGTAATTAATTCTTATTTTTATATTTCGGTATGCTGTATTGCATTTGCGGTTTCATGTGTATGGGTGTTTCAC
>DKYC01000042.1:22982-43272 GCA_002492295.1 Lachnospiraceae bacterium UBA7110 | reverse complement strand
GTTCATGTGTATGGGTGTTTCACTCCGCAAAGAAAGCTTCATTTTACAAAAAAGAAAAGACAAAGGAAAGGCTTGTATTTATTCTGCCTGTGATGCTGTTGTGGACTGTTACGGTTTTGGTTTTTGAACCGAATCAATTACTGCTCAACAGCCTGGATGAGTTTCCCATCCCGTATTTTGCGTTTTTGAGGCTGATGCTTTTGGAAGCGGCAGCATTTTTGGCGGTTTATGTCCTGATAGGTGTTTTTGTTTTATCTGACAGGCAGCTTAAAGTATTTGGAACGGTTATCTTTGCGCTGTCTGTGGCAGGATATATTCAAGGAAACTTTTTAAATGGTGAAATGCTTCTGATGGATGGAACCGTCCAGGTTTGGAGCAGCGTGCGCAAAGTTGGAAACGGCATTGTATGGCTTATTATCATTGCGGCGGTTATTTTCTTAAATTACAATATGCGTTTCAGGAATATTTGCAAAAAAATTGTACAGATTGTATGTGTATATATCTGCCTTATGCAGATATTGTCCCTGATATATATGATAGCGGTTACGGATTTCCCAAAGGAGGAAAATGAATTTGTACTTACGACCAATAGTATGCTTGAGATTGACGAGGAAAACAATGTAATCGTTTTTGTACTTGACTGGTTTGACAGACAGATTATGGATGATATTCTTAGCGAGCTTCCTGATTTTACGAAAAATCTTAAGGATTTCACGGATTATACCAATACGACAAGCCGTTATGCATTTACGTCAATGTCGATACCATACCTGCTTACGGGAGTTGATTGGGAGTATGGGATGGGCTCGAAGGAGTATCATAAATATGCTTATGATAACAGCACTTTTTTGGATGACATACTGGCAAAAAATTACAGTCTTGGCGTATATACGGAGAGCACTTGCGTGGAGAACGATGTGAAACAAAAGTTTTTAAATTATTCCAACCAGACCGTGAAACAGCTTGGGTATAAAAAAGCCTTTTATACTATGAATAATGCTTCCAAGTATAAAATGGCACCGTTTGCGGCAAAACAGCTTTATTTTTACACGACGGATGATATTGCCGAAATACTGGTAAACAGTGGGGAATATGTGACAAGTAATGATATTATTTTTCACAATATGCTTTCGAGGGATAAACTTTCCGTGGATAAAAGCGCGGATTATGACGGCGCTTTCCGGTTTTATCACCTGAAGGGAGCGCATACGCCGCCCATTATGAATGACCTCTTTGAGGAGACTAAGGAAGGCGGAATCTTTTTGTCGCAGGCAAGGGGGGCATTAAAAATTACGTACGAATATATTGAGGAGATGAAAAGACTCGGGGTATATGATAATGCTACGATTATTATCACGGCGGACCATGGTCAGAATCTGAATGTCATGAAAGAAGCGGAATACGAACTGGATTATGATATGACGTCAACGCCGATTCTTTTTGTAAAGCTTCCCCATGAAACACATGAGGACGGACCTGTAGTAAGGAATGCGCCTGTATCACATACGGAGTTTGCGGCAACCGTTATAAATGCAGTGGGAGGAGACTATACAAAATATGGACGGACTTTTGCGGAAATAGGCGAGGATGAGGATAGGGAACGGGTTTTTGATTTCTTCATTTCCAACAAGGGAACATACAGACAGTATGTAATCCATGGTAATGCGAATGAAGCATCCTCATGGAGCCTGACGCAGGAAGAGAACTGATAAATAAAACAAAGGTGTGTTTGAGAAATGAGAAGAGTAGATGGTACTGTAAAAAGGATATATTCAAAGCTGACCGTTGAATTTAAAACGGCGTTTCTATCAGCACTGCTATTTGGTCTGATAGCACATTTGTATATGTTTACAAACAAACTGCCTAATTTTGATGATATCGAATATTTGGACAAGTTTGGGACAACTTTCCGATATGGCAGATGGTTTTTATGGCTGGTTGGTGCAACAGCGTATCATTTGGAGCTTGTATTCAGTCTTCCCTGGATGAATGGGCTGCTTACGTTACTTATGCTTGCAGTTTCCGCCGGAATTGTTGCGGGGCTTTTGGGGATGAAGTCAAAGGTGGCAAATATGCTGACCGGTGCGGCACTTGTAGTCTTTCCGAGCTGGACGGTGACCTTTTTCTATATGTTCACGGCGCCATATTATGGATTTGCCGTACTTTTGGCAGTGCTGTCTGTTTACCTTACGGTACGCTGTAAAAAAGGGATTGCAGTATCCGCACCGCTGCTGGCGTGCTCCCTTGGAATTTATCAGGCATATCTGCCGTTTACGGCGACGTTATATGTCGTTCTGTTATTTGCAATGTTATATGGGAAAAACAGCTATGCTGACATTCTGAAAAAGTCCGTTTATTACCTGCTTAGCCTTGGGGCGGGCGTGGGCTGTTACTTTATTTTTATGAGGCTTTCGCTTGCGGCTACAGGACAGCAGCTGACACAGTATAAGGGCATCAGCTCCATGGGAAAGCTTAGTCTGGCGCGCATACCGGAGCTTATGGAAATTATTTTCCGGAACTTCTTTTGCATTTTCTTAAACAATAACCTGGAGATAAGTTATAATCTGATCACAAAGGGAATGTATTTGTTTCTGTTTCTGCTGGGCGCTGTTTTAATCATATGGCTGATTGTTCAGAATATAAGGGCGAAAGAATATTTAAAAGGTATTGAGGCAGTTGTCCTGACATTTGTATTTGTTTTGGCGGTTAATTCCATATATATTATGTGTGAAGAAGGCATTTATGCCATAATGTATTATTCGTATGTTTTTATGCTGGTATTTCCGCTTGTGCTGATTGACAGGACACTGAAGCAATGGGAGAGACCGGTTACAGTATGCATGGAGTATCTTGTTACGTTTGTACTGTGTATTGGCGTATTAACCTATTGCCATTTTGCAAACGCACAATATCTCAGCCTGAATTTGAGCTATGAGCAGTCCTATAGCTTTTGCAGTACGCTGATTACACAGATAAAAAGCATGGAGGGCTACCGGGACGATATGCCGGTTGTGCTCGTAGGGGAGAAATTTGTGGATGATTCCCTGTATCATAATGAAATAATGTATCCGTTTTCGATAAGCGGAAAGGATGATGCATTGGTCGATGCGTATAGAAGCAGCAGACACAGGTTTTTTATGATTTATTGCGGATTTGATGCGGATTTTATGAGGATTGGGGAATTACCGGAGGCTGCCCAGGCAGAAATTGCCAAAATGCCATATTATCCGGATAAAGGCTCTATTAAAATTATAGACGGCGTTGTTGCCGTCAGGATAGGGGATTAATGAAGGTGCAGGCAGGGCAGGATTTTTTACAGCAGTATATGAGGAGGAATAGATGCAGCGTTTTATGAAAAATACATTGGAGACAGTGCGAAACTGGATATATTCGCAAAAGGCACCGGGACATTTTGAATATTTGGTTCTTCTTCTGTTGTTCCTGATTCCGTTTACAACAATGATGTACGGGGATACAATGGCATTTGTACATTACGGTGTGAATTTTTGGAAAAGCATTACGCAGGGCGGCGGACTGCATAATTTTTATGAGTACGGAAACGAAATGCTTGCATATTACAGGGCAAACAATATTGCCGGGGCATATGAGGTAATCTATGATTTTCCCGTTTACATCGTGCTTGGTATTTGGGGATTTCCGCTTTGGCTTGTGTGCAGCGGATTTGGAATTGAAGAAACCTCCAATATGTGGACAATGCTGTATTCCAAATCAGTTTATTTGGTTGCGTTGGCAATTGTCGCATATTTGATTTATAAAATCTGCAAAAATATCGGTGTGGATGACATTATGGGAAAGTGGGCGGCATTTTTGTTTCTGTCGTCTGTGCTGGTGTTTGTGGAAATCGGTATTGCGGGACAGCTGGATGTGCTTGGGATGCCTTTTACACTGCTTGCAATCCTTTGCTTTCAGAAAAAGCAGCGATGGAGGTTCCTGCTGTTTTTCTCCATTGCGGTGAGCTTCAAACAGTTTCCGCTGTTTATCTTTTTGCCGCTGGAAATGCTTATGGAAAAGAACATTTTAAAAATCGCGCGGGATACAGTCCTTGTTTTTGCGGTGACCGTTCTTTCCGGTCTTCCGTTCCCGAAAGGAACGCAGGCAATGCAGGTAAAGGATGAAGTAAGAGGGCGTTTCATTGATGCGTTTTTGGGCGTAAAGGCGCCGCTATATAACAGTGCGGTTCCGGTGATTGTATTGCTTATCGGCGGAATTTGTGTGTGGTGTTATCTCAGGAAATTAAAGGATGACAATGATCTGGAGCAGTATTCGGTTTTTATTCCCGCGCTTTCGATGTTTGTGCTGTTTATTTCCTTTGACAGTAACCCGTATTGGTTTATCCATCTTGCACCGTTTATGGCAATCCTGATTGCCTACAATTCAAGCCGTTTTTCCCATCTGATTCTGTTTGAAACAGTGGGAATGCTTTGTCTGATATTCAATCAGTTTGGGGCAAATTACTGGGTTTATGAGAGCTATTGGGCAGAGGGGATGCTGCTTGACAAGCTGTTTGGATATCCCGAGAATCTGATTACGCTGGAGCGTTTCTGCGCCTCAACAAATCTGGATGAATTTTACGGTGTGTTTTTTGCAGGATTTGTGCTGTGTATAGGAGCATGCCTGGCAATCAGCCTTCCGGGGAGAATGCGCAAAAGCGAAACGGTTTTGGTACGTCCCTACGCGCTGCTCAGGCTGGTCTTAAATGCGGGGATTTCAATGATACCCGGGTTTTTATTTGTCATTTCACATGTGATAGTATTGTAAAACCGATGGAGGCGGATTGATGAAAAGAGTTCTGAAAACAGTAAAACATGTTTTAATACAATTGCTTGTGTTTTTCGTGTTTTTAATTTATTTTAGTATGGTATGGTGCGGAAAAAATTTTGGGAATATCGGTTTAAGCGAAATTGTTTTCACGCTGAATATGCCATTGAAGGGAACGGCAAGCTCCTATTTCCATTCGTATTTTTTTGACGCGTTTGTGCCAGTACTTATTGGTTTTGGGATAGAGCTTTTCCTGTATTTTTTCCCGGGAAAAAACCAGTATAGCGTAACGGTATCCCTGTGGAAAAAGCAGTTTAAGGTACGCGTTCTGCCGCTTCGGTTAAACGGTGCGATATGGGTGGGGCTGGCGCTTTTTTGGATTGTACTTATTGTCAATGCGGCTGATGAGAAATTCAGTGTGTATGACTTTGTGAAAAATCAGATAGAGGCGTCTGAATTTATAGAGAACGAATACGTGGATGCAGGAACGGCAACGGTCACATTTCCAGAGAAAAAAAGAAACCTGATTTGCATTTACATGGAATCCGCGGAGTCGTCATTTCAGGATCATGAAAACGGAGGTCTGTTAGCATATAACATCATACCGGAAATGACGCAGATTGCAAAGGATAATGTCAGCTTTTCCCATTCGGAACTGATAGAGGGGGCTGCGGTCGCGCCGCAATGCGGGTGGACGATTGCCGGTCTTGTTGCCCAAACGTCGGGGCTTCCTTTAAAACTTTTTAACTTTGATGATGCGTTGGATGGCACGGATAATACAATGGACAAATATGTGTCCTTTATGCCGGGGGCGACGACACTTGGCGATATTCTTGAGAAAGAAGGGTACCACAATTTCTTTATGGCAGGTTCTGATTTTACTTTTGGCGGCAGGCGGGATTATTTTACACAGCATGGTAATTATGAAATATGGGATTACCTTACTGCAAAAGAGGTGGGGAAAATTCCTATGGATTATGAGGAAACATGGGGATTTGAGGATGAAAAGCTATATGAGTATGCAAGGGAAAAGATAACGGAGCTTGCTGCGGAAGGGCAGCCGTTCTGCTTTTCAATGCTTACGGTTGATACACATACAGGGGGAGGGTACCTCTGTGAGCTATGTCCTGACATTTTTGAGGACAGATATGAAAATGTATGGGCGTGTGCATCAAATCAGCTGAATGATTTTCTGGAGTGGCTCCGGCAGCAGGATTTTTATGAGAATACGACTGTATGTATCACGGGGGACCATAGCAGCATGGAGTATGGGTTCCTTGAGGAGTATGATTATGACAAGCACAGGGGAAACGTGGAAAGAAAGGTTTACAATGCGTTTCTTAATGCGGCAGTAGAGCCTGTCAGTCAAAAGAACAGGAAATTTACAACATTGGATTTTTTCCCAACTGTTCTTGGCGCCATAGGAGCGGAAATTGACGGGGAGCGGCTTGGGCTTGGAACGAACCTGTTTTCTGATAAGAGTACTTTGGCGGAAGAATATGGGTACGAACATATGTTTGATGAATTGAATAAGAAATCGAATTTTTATGACAGTGAGATTTTATATCCGGAGCGATAGGAATGGAGGAACAGCATGTTTAATTATGTAATTATGGCAGGCAGCGGGGCAATCACGTATTTGCTCGCGCAAAAGGGAGCAGGGAAAAAGAATGGGACAGGGGTTGCATCGCTTGCTGAGTATTTTCTGTATGTCATGCTGGATATGCTTGCGGTTTACTTTTGCATGGCGCCGCTTGGGCGTGTAACCAGAGTGGACGACATGACAAGCGGGCTTACCCAGATCCAGTACGGAAATACGGCAATCCTGTTTTCCCTGGTGATTGCGGTGATTGCCGGGATTGTCTTTATGGTTGTAAAAAAGAAAGTTGATATCAATGCTGAAATAGAACACAGAAAATAAATGTGAAAGCTATTCCATAAGAATTATTGGGAGGAAACGGTTCATACATGACAGGTTTAGTACATCTACAGGTTCTTGCCATATGCCTTATTGCGGGAGTGGCCGCGGGCTGTTTTCAGATGTATTTGTGGAGAAAGCAGAATCCGGGAAAAGATAAAATAAAGATTTTTGCATTTTATGCCAGTGTTATTTATGGTCTGCTGGCTTTCTTAAAGGGAATACTGGGGTCAAAGGATGAAACGCTGTTTGAAAGCTTTAGCAGTATCAGCGCGCGCACTTACCTGCATTATATTCCTTTGATTTTGGCAGCGGGTATTGTGATTCCGGTTGTGCTTCGGTATTTTTTGAGGAAAAAAGACGGGGCACATATGCTGTCTGTTTGGGATTCGCAGTTTTTTACGATTACAGCCATTGTTTTTGCCGTGACAGGAAAAATTACGAATCTGATGTATTTGTGTATCCTTGTAATTAGCACGGTTTTAACTTTGGCAGTGGAGTGGAAACTGGAAATGAAGGACGGCACTTTTGCAGGGAAGGTAAAGCAGATTGCGCCGCCGGCGGCTTTTTGGGTGATTACGGTGGTTTTGTGTCTGCCGGGGGAGATATATCTTAATAATATATGGGAGTTTTCCGTTACCCCGTGGAGCTATGCCGGAGGACTGGCATTATCGGCAGCCGGTTATTTGACCGTCTATATTTTTTGTGCGGCATATTTCCTGACGAACATACAGGCAAAGTTTTTTTCAAGAATACTGTTTGCGCTGACGCTTGCGGGATATTTGCAGAATATGTTCCTGAACGGTTATATGGTGCAGATGGATGGAACGGTGCAGACGTGGTCTGCCGGATTGCGTTTTGCAAACAGTGTGATTTGGCTTGTAATCATTGCGGGTATACTGACTGCGGGTGCGCGGCTGCGGGGTAAGGCAGATAAAATCTATAAAATGGTATGTATTTATATCGGATTGATCCAAATCGTATCGTTGGGGGTTCTTATTGTGACATCTGAGGATATAGCAAAGGTGCAGGATACGTATGGTGCAGGAAGGGTACAGCTTACAAGTGACGGTATTTTTGAATTGGCTTGCGCAGACAATGTAGTCGTATTTATCCTTGACTGGTATGATGAACAGATTTTAGAGCAGATTTTGCAGGAAGACAGTGATTTTCTTGCGCCCCTTGACGGGTTCACATGCTATACGAACGCTTCCAGTCTGTATGCCTATACTTCCATGGCAATTCCGTATCTGCTGACCGGTGTGGAGTGGGAATATGATATGTCATGGCGGGAGTACCGTCTGTATGCCTATGCAAACAGTAATGTGTTTGCGGACATGGAAGACATGGGGTATCATATGGAGATATATACGGATGCGGAATACCTGACGGATGACGCACTGCAAAAGGTATCCAACAGTGACAGCGTTAAGTATAAATTGAATATACCGGATCAATTATACGTCATGACAAAAACCGCAAAATATCAGATGGCTCCCTTTGCAGTGAAAAATAATTACTGGTATACGGCAGAAGATTTGGCATCGTTCGCCGCTGAGGATGAACGTGTGTATGCGGTTAACAGTGAACAGGATGACATTAATTTTCAAAAACGCCTTGTAAGCACGGGACTGCGGACAGACGATAGGGAAAAACTGTTCAAACTGATACACATGCATGGGGCACATCCGCCTTTTGGGATTGACGAGAGCAGTGAAAAGCCTTATAATGCGCCAATGCTGGCGCAGGCAAAAAACAGTATGGAGATTGTGTATGAATATATAAGGCAGATGAAGGAAATCGGTATCTATGATACATCCACAATCATTATTACGGCAGATCATGGTGAAAATTATCTGTATGACCCTGTTGGCAGGGAGGAGTTAGTGAAGTTATGCCTGGAGAATACTTCAAGTCCTGTTTTGCTGGTCAAACATCCCCGCCAAAACGGGGACATAAACTATTCGGATGCCCCGGTGTCGCAGAAGGAAGTGGTTGCGGAAATTATGAAAGCAGTTAATCCTGCTGCCACGGGATATGGGAAGACATTGGAGGAAACCGGCGGGAATGAAGCAGATGAAAGGATTTTTATCTATCGAAAGGGGAAAAACAAATATGTCAAATCGAGGATAAGAGGGGATGTAAACAATCCAGCCAGCTGGGAAATTATTGAGGGACTGAATTTGGAGCAGTTAAAGTAAACAGGGGAAAGGTATGGCGTGCATGTGCCATATTACCATATTGGGGAAGCTGTTGACAATGGGGAAAAGAAAGGAAATCCGTATGAAAATATTAGTGATATCGCATGAATATCCGCCAATAGGCGGGGGAGGTGCGAACGCATGCCTTTTTCTTACAAGGGAGTTTGCAAGAATAGGGCACGAAGTGACAATTCTTACGGCAAAATTTGGACAACTGCCGGAAGAAGAGGTTACACCGGAAGGAGTAATGATTAAAAGGGTACAATGCAAAAGGAAAAATGAGGCGAGCAGCAGTTTTGCGGAGATGTTATCATATCTTCTGTCTGCATGGAAGAAGGCGGGAAAGCTGGTAAGGCAGAACGGATATGATGTTTGCCTTGTCTTTTTCGGGATTCCGAGCGGGCCGCTGGCGCTTTATCTGAAAAGGAGGTATAGACTGCCTTATTTAATCCGGTCAGGCGGAGGGGATATTCCGGGGACACAAAAGCGTTTTGATGTTCTGTATAAAATTATCAGTCCCGCATTGCGGATGATTTGGAAACAGTCGGAAGGCATTGTTGCAAACAGTGCAGGACTGAAAAAACGCGCGGAAGATTTTGAGGACAGATATCCTGTATATGTGGTGGAAAACGGTGTGGATACGGATTTTTTCAAACCGGATCCGGATAAAAGAGAGGCAGATACCATCAATATATTATTTGTTTCAAGGCTGATAGAACGAAAGGGATTACAATATGTTATACCTAAATTAAATATCATCCAAAAGAAGGTGCTGGAAGGGGCAGGCAGGAATGTGCATCTTACAGTAGTGGGTGACGGTCCATACAGGGAACAGCTTGAACATCTGGTGAATGAATATTCCTGCCGTAATTTAGTAAGTTTTATTGGAAAGAAAAATAAAAATGAGCTGGATATCATCTATCAGTCAGCAGACTTGTTTATCCTTCCGTCACTTTGGGAGGGAATGCCCAATGTTGTGCTGGAGGCTATGGCAAGCGGGCTTCCGGTTGTTATGTCGCCTTGTGAGGGAAGCGGTGAACTTGTAACCGATAATGGTTATATATCGGATATTGATGATTTTGACAGTAAAATAATCCAAATTTGCGTTGATGGGGAATTGAGGACCCGAATGTCACAAAACAGTATTCGTGCGGTAAAAGAACGGTTTAGCTGGCAAAGGGCGGCAAACGAATATTTGAAATTAATGGAAAAATTACCCTAGGCAAACACAATAAAATCATGTATACTAGATAATATGTTTAAAATGCTCCATTACTTGTCAGAATATAGTAATGGTGTTTTCGTTTTACCATTATCTTTAAAGAAACATACAGGGCAACATGGAGGTAAGGTTGGTGAAAAGTTTTTCAGGCAAAGATGCATATAAAGCAGCATTTATCATTTTACTCTTTCTGCAAATTATATATATGATTTACTGGGGACATGTCAAAAGCGGTTATTATGTAGATGAATTTTTCACCTATGATAAAGCACACTACCTGTCGGCATCTACGCCGGAGCGTGTTAAATTATATGATGCGGATTATATGGCGTATAATAAATGGTTTGATTTATCGGAACTGAAGTCCACATTGACAGTAGATAAAGATAGTTCGCTTTTTAATGATGGAATTGTGTATAATGTAAAAGCATTTATGCGCTTACCATATATGTTTTTTATGAATTATATAGAAACCATCTTTTTTGCAGGGGAATTGAATAAGTGGAGCGGTATCAGCCTGAATATATTGTTTTTTGCCATAGGACAGTTTTTTTTGTATCTGTTGGCAAAGAAGATTACAAACAGTGGGGCCGCGTCCCTGCTGGCAGTGGCATTGCATGGTTTTTCGGGGCTTGCCATTAGTATGGTGGCTTTTGTAAGGTTTTATATGCTTGTAAACATGTGGATGATTATTTTCCTTTATCTGCATCTTTTGATGTGGAATGAAAACAATTTAAAAAGGAATATAGTATATGAAGTTTTGGCAATGGCAGTGCTTTTCCTTGCGTTTAAAAATTCCCCGCTGGTGATTTTGGAAGGCGCAGGGGTTATCCTGCTGTTTTCGGTTGCTTTATTTTTAAGAAAGCGGAAGCGGCAGTTTTTGTTTTATGCATTGCCGATATTTTTTTGCGCATTGCTGTACTTTTCGTTGTTTACGGATTACATGCAGATTATATACCATTTAAACGACTTGAAGGCTGTGGCGAGCGGAAGTACGCAGCTGAAGGATGCAGGGGTTGGTCTTATCAATAATCTGACAAAACTGACACCGGAAAGTTTTGTCAGCCGTAGTATCATGATGGTAAATTTTATTAACGATTATTTATTTGCGCATATCTTTGTGGCAGCAGTATTTATGGTATGCGTACTGGCTGCAGCCGTAAGAAAAGTATTACGCAGGGAACAGCTGGATCAGGGCAGAAAATTTGCTTATTTTATTATTGGGGGAACAATTATAATTTTTTTCCTTGCGGCAGTCGGTCTGCGTTTGGGAATCCTGAGATACAATTCTTTTTTGTATCATATGATAGCCATTGTGATAGTCGCAATAGCAACGGATATCAGTGAACGTAAGTTCAGAAGCCTGATGACCCTCATTTTAGCGGCAGCGGTGTGTGGGGAGATTTATTTTACGGTTACCATTCCCCGTGTGGAAAATTCATATCCGGAAGACCGGGCAGCAGTAGAAGCCATACGGCAAAATAAGGGAATCGATAATCTGGTGGTGGATTATAATCTTGATGACAGGGTAATGTACGAATGCCTGGCTTTTGGGGATGACACAACGAAGGTCATGTTTATGCGTATTGAAGAGTGGGATTTGAAAGACACTCCGGACACAATGCTTGTATGGCAGTCTGTGAATTGGAGTGCGGAAGTTGTAGATAAGCTCGAAAAGGCGGGTTACACGGAGATTGAACAGATAGCTCAGACACATGAAAGCATGGTGTTTTTGTGCCAGAGATAAAAGGGGGATAAAAGATGTACAAAATATCAGTTGTGGTGCCTGTGTATAATGAGGAAGGCAATGTGGCAGAGCTTCACAGGGAAATCAAAGAAGTCTGCGAGGCAAACCATTACACTTATGAGATTATTTTTGTGGATGACGGGTCAAGTGACCGGACTGTGGAACGGTGTAAAGAATTAAAGCCGCTAAAGCTGATAAAATTCAGGAAAAATTTTGGACAGACGGCAGCGATGGATGCCGGAATAAAGGAAGCACAGTATGACTATATTGTGACGATGGACGGAGACCGCCAGAATGACCCGGCAGATATTCCGAACATGCTCCAATATATGGACGAGCAGGGACTGGATGTTGTATCAGGATGGCGTAAATACAGAAAAGATACCTTTATGAAAAAATTTATCTCGAGGGGAGCCAATTTCCTAAGAGGAATTCTTGTAAAAGACAATATCCATGACAGCGGATGTTCCTTAAAGGTATACCGAAGGGAATGCTTTAAGGGAATGAACCTGTATGGGGAACAGCATCGGTTTATTCCGGCCCTGCTGAAAATAAAGGGCTTTACAGTGGGGGAAGTTGTCGTAAATCACAGGGCAAGGACTGCCGGAAAGACAAAATATAACTGGAAGCGCACTTTTAAAGGGTTTGTGGATATGATTTCCGTGTGGTTCTGGAATAAATATTCAACAAGACCATTGCATATTTTGGGAACGATGGGAATGATATGTCTTGCAATCGGCGGCGGATGCGGGATTTGGTCGGTGGTGCTGTTTCTGCTGGGCAAAAAGATGAGTAATAACATTATGCCGCCAATCCTAACGGTATTTTTTGTCATTATGGGAATGCTGATGTTTGTGTTTGGACTGATGAGCGAAATCCTGATTAAGACATATTATGGCGTGCATGTGGATGTGCCGTATTGCATTAAAGAAATCGTGGACAGTGAGAAGAATGAAAAAGAGTTTAAGGAAAAGTAAATTAGGCAAAAATACAGTTTTGAATCTTTTGACAAAAGCAAGCGAGGCAGTATTGTATTTTGCAACGGATATTATGGCAGCCAATCTTTTGGATGAGAAGACGTATGGGGAGTGGTGTTTTTTTTATGCGATTGCAACGATGGTGTTTTTGGCGATTAGCTTCGGCATCAATCATTCCACCAGAATAAAAGTCGCAAGGGAAACAGAGAATACGGATAAACAGTCTGCCTATATATTTGCCGGTTTTAGATTAAGAATTACGGTAAGCCTTATAATATTTGCTTTAATACTCATAGCAGGGTGTTTTTTTGCGCCCGTTTTGGGATACCCGCAGAAATATCCCCACTTAAAGGGAATGTTTATCATGGGGGCTGTTTTATGTCTGATGAATTCCTTTTCGGAATTTTATAAAGCAGTCTATATCGGAATGCAGAAATTTGAGTATGTTTTTTATACCGGGTTGTTGGAATTTGGCGGATTCTTTGTGTTTGGAATCGGACTGTTGGCGATTTTTGGAAACGTGTATGCGCTTGAGGCAGGGTATATTACCGCGCTTGGGCTTGTATCTGTTCTAGGGGTATGTTTTTTGCGGAAAAAGCAGGCGTCAAAAGACAGGTTTTCGAATGAAAGAAAGGAAATGCGGAATGAGATATTAAGTGACGCGCTTCCTTTTTTGATTACATCCTGCGGGACACTTGTGTTTGCCGAGATTGATACTTTTATGATAGGGGCTTTGAGCACGGCGGAAGATGTCGGAGCGTATTCCATCGCGAAGAATCTTGTAAGTAAGTCAACGCATGTGAATTACGCGATTTGTATGGCAACGATGGCGGCATTGGCATATATCGGCGCAGGCAATCTGGATCAGAAAAAAAAGCTCTTTAAAAAGCTGTTAAAACTTAATATGGCGGTTGCGGTTTTCATAACGGCAGGATTATTTCTTGTGGGACCTTTTGCAATTATAATACTGTATAAAAATGCAGCAGCCGGAACAATAATAAAGTACTTATCCGTTTATTTTTTCATATATGTGGTTAATTCGTTTTTCTCGATTTTTTTGGATTACCAGGGAAAAGTAAAGATAAGGTCAGTTGTATTTTTGGCTTCGATGCTGTTTAATGTGCTGCTGAACGGACTGTTAATTCCTAAATGGGGCGCTGTTGGGGCAGCGGTTGCCACATGCATTTCCATGATGCCGTATGATTTATTTATAATCCTATATACAATGGCAATTTTTCGCAGGCTGGACAGGGAGCGCATGGGTATGATAAAGGAGAAGTGAGATGCAGAATTATCTTGGTGTAGCTGTTTTATGTATAATACCCGGATTGATATCCTATTGTATAAGCAGGAAATCATACCGGGGTGGAAAAGTCCTTGCATTTTATGTAAGTATTTATGCAGGAATACTGAGTGCCGTGAAAATAATGATACATGATGGAAAGCTGTCTGTTTTTGAGAGCTTTGCGGATATGCTGCCTGCTACTTTTATTCATTATGCCCCGGTATTGATTGGAGTCAGTATTATCTTTCCTTTTATTGTGATGAAAGGGTTTAAAGCAAAAGCAGTCAGACTGATATATGCCGTGGACGCATATTTCTTTTTCCTTTTTGGGATTGCATTATTATTTTTTGGAAAGGTTACAAACAGATGCTATTGTTTTCTGCTGTTTTGTGCCGGTCTGCTGGCATTTGTATTCTGTTACCGAAATGGGGAAATGGTGTTTAGCGCAAAACTGAAAAGGAAGGATGCAATTCTCTCCATAACTGCCATTACATCCTGGGTGATGACAAATCTTGTGTTTTCTACAGGGGAACTGTATCTGAATAATGTAACGGATTTCCCGGTATCGTTTGCGAATCTGATGCTATGTGTGATATTTTCAGGATTTCTTTATATTGTACTGTATACAGTATGTTCCCATATTTTTCTAATGAAAAAGCAGTATCAGCTGTTTTGGACGGTTGTCTGTATTCTTACCCTTGTGGAATACGTGCAGGGAGTTTTTCTGAATGGGCATCTTGATACCATGGAGGGGGCAGTGCAGACATGGAGTACAACAGCAGTTTTCATCAATGGTGTGATATGGCTGTTTGCTGCCTGCGCCGGAATTTTGCTTTGGGTACGCAATCAAAAGGCAGTGAAGCTGTATGGCATTGTCTGCGCCTATATCTGTCTGATACAGGCGGTGTCGTTAATATATATGGGCATTACGACGGATTTTTCAAAGAAAGACGAATATCTGCTGACAACGGAGGGGATGTTAGAGGTAGACGATGAAAACAATGTGATTGTGTTTGTCCTTGACTGGTTTGACGGACAGATTTTAGAATGGATTGAGGAGGAAGACCCTGCCTTTTTGGAGCCGTTAAAGGATTTTACGGATTATAAAAACACGACAAGCTGTTATGCGTACACGACATTGTCTGTGCCATATCTGCTTTCCAGCGTAAAATACAACAATGAGGATACGCTGGAGGAATGGTGCGCGAACGCATATACCAATCAGAGCCTGTTATATGAAATTGACAGATTAGGGTATGATATTGGGATTTATACGGAATATCAGCTTGCGAATCAGTCATTTAAGGATATTGTACTCAACTATTCCGAGGTTGAGAGAAAGTGCCGACTGGCCTATAGCATTGGTGTCATGTTAAAATGTGCAAAATATAAGAACATGCCGTTTGTGCTTAAAGACATGTTCTCTTATTCCACGGATGATATAGCGGCATTGTCCATTGAGGAAAACGAGTATATAACGACGACAGATACCTGGATTTATAACGATCTGATCCAGAAAAAGTTAAGGGCGGAAGATAAAAAAGACTATAAGGGGGCTTTTCGCTTTTTGCATTTCAAAGGGGCACATCTGCCTTTGGATATGAATGAAAACTGCGAGGGGTTAAAAGGCGATGTCGCGCGTACACATGAGAACTGGCTGTCACAGGCGAAGGGGAGCCTGAAGATTGTATATGAGTATATTGAACAGATGAAACAGCTGGGAGTGTATGATAACGCGACAATCATAATTACGGCAGATCATGGGCAGAATTTATATGTGGATAATGATAAAGGGTTGGAGTTTGGATTTAAAGACCACACCTCAAATCCAATCCTGTTTGTGAAACAAAGCAAGGTGACCGGAAAGGAAGCAATGACTGTCTCAGGGGCGCCGGTATCCCATGAAGAATTCGCAGCAACTGTTGTGAAAGCCATGGGGGGAGAATACAGAAAATTTGGAAGGTCTTTCGACGAAATAGGAGCGGATGAAAACAGAATCAGGGAATTTATCAGGGTGAAATTCAGCGGGGACTTATTTATACGCTACCACATATGCGGCAATGTAAGAAACATGGAGGACTGGGTTATTGTTCAATAATTTTTCCGTACTGCTTGTATCCCCGTTTGGATTGTGCTACACTTAGTCTGAATTTCCAAAAATTTCCGGTTTTTTGGCTATGGAAAAAGAAAATATGGGTATTTTGAAGGATTTTGCCGTGGTAAATCAAAGCGGATTATAGAAAGGGATGGGTTTGGAATGAAAAAAGTATACACTTGTTTTTGCACGGATGTAATACATGAAGGGCATCTGAATATTTTGCATGAGGCAAAAAAGTACGGTGAAGTGACCGTAGGAATCTTAAGCGATGCGGCAATGATTAAATTTAACCGGTATCCCACTATCACAATCGAGGAACGAAAGAAGATTGTGGAGGACACCGGGCTTGCGGATCATGTTGTGATTCAGGATCAGATTATGTATGACGATATCATAGCGCAGATAAAGCCGGATTATGTGATTCACGGCGATAACTGGTGTACGGGACCAGAGCGTGCAATCCGCGAGAATGTGCTTAACAATCTTGCAAAGTATAACGGAGAACTGATTGAGGTTGGCTACACGTATAATGAAAACGTAAAAAAGATTGATGCGAACATCAAGGAAAAGCTTGCAATGCCGGAGTACAGGAGAAAACGTCTGCGCCAGCTTTTAAAAATCTGTCCGGTTGTCAAGACAATCGAAGTCCACAGCGGACTGACAGGTCTGATTGCGGAAAAAACGATTGTGGAGCATCAGGGGGAATTGAACCAGTTTGACGCAATGTGGCTTTCAAGTCTTTGCGATTCGACGGCAAAAGGAAAGCCTGATATTGAACTGGTGGACATGTCGTCGAGAATGCGAACGATTGACGATGTCATGGAAGTCACGACAAAACCGATTATTTTGGATGGGGATACGGGCGGACTGATTGAGCATTTCGTGTACAATGTGCGTACTTTGGAGCGTATGGGGGTATCGGCGGTCATTATAGAGGATAAGACCGGATT
Source organism: Lachnospiraceae bacterium UBA7110 (assembly GCA_002492295.1). Classification (GTDB taxonomy): domain Bacteria; phylum Bacillota; class Clostridia; order Lachnospirales; family Lachnospiraceae; genus COE1. The sequence goes on along the minus strand of DKYC01000042.1, from coordinate 26,095 downwards.
AAAGAAAAACTCCCTGTTTGGGACAGAGGTGAAGCAGACACAGGATTCCATCGAGAATTTCTGCAATAAAATCCGCGCAGGAAAGAATGCGCAGCGGACGGAGGAATTTATGATTATTGCGCGCATTGAGAGCCTGATTTTGGAGAAGGGACAGGAGGATGCGCTGAAACGTGCGTTTGCATATGTCGAGGCAGGGGCGGATGCCATCATGATTCATTCCAGGAAGAAATCACCGGATGAAATTTTTGCTTTTTGTGATGCTTTCCGGAAACAGGACAGCGATACGCCGATTGTTGTCGTGCCCACTTCGTTTAACAGCGTTACGGAGGCGGAGCTTGCCGCACATGGCGTAAAAATTGTTATTTATGCAAACCAGCTTACAAGAAGTGCATTTCCGGCGATGCAAAGTACAGCAGTGGAAATCCTGAAGAATCACAGGGCATTGGAAGTTGATTCCAAACTGATGCCGTTTAAGGAGATTATCACACTGATTGATGATATGTAAGATTGATGTACGCATGTGGAAAAAGGGAAAAACAATGAGGAAAGAAATTGGAATTATCATGGCGGCAGGGCTTGGGACAAGAATGCGCCCGCTGACGGAGAAAAGACCAAAGCCCTTGGTGAAAGTGTTTGGAAAACCGCTGATTGAAACGGTAATAGAAGGACTGCGTGGAAGAAACGTGTCGGATATTTATATTGTAACGGGTTACCTGAAGGAGCAGTTTGCTTATCTGACGGACAAATATGACAGTGTCCATATCGTGGAAAATCCCGATTATCTTGTCAGGAACAATATTTCTTCCGTTTATGCGGTAAAGGATGTTTTGGGAACCGCGGACTGCTTTATCTGTGAGGCGGATTTGCTGGTTTCCGATGAATCTGTTTTTCGGAAGGAACTGCCTTGTTCAGGTTATTTTGGAAAGATGGTGAACGGATATTCTGACGACTGGGTATTTGAACTGCAGGACGGTTATATTTCCAGGGTGGGAAAAGGCGGGACGGATACTTATAATATGGTTGGCATATCGTTTTTTAAGAAAGAGGATGCCAGGGTTTTGGCGGATGCAATTGTGCAGGCTTACGGAAAGGAAGAAAACGCAAATTTATACTGGGACGAAGTAGTGGATCAAAATCTGGATACGCTCCGGCTCAAGGTCTGGCCGGTGGAAGCGGGTCAGATTGTGGAGATTGACACAGTAGAAGAACTTACCGCAATTGACGCTGCAGCTTTGGCAAAAAACGCCTGAAAGGGGAAATAAGACAGAATGGAGATTTTATATAATGCCTTTGAGGCAGTCATGAATGGCTGTTATCTGTTATGCAGGAATTACGGGGTGGCAATTCTGCTGTTTACGTTTATCAGTAAGCTTGTCCTGATGCCGGTATCCGTCTGGGTGCAGAAAAATTCCATCAAGATGGTGAAAATGCAGCCGGAAATTAATTTTATTACGGTGAAACACTTTGGGGATAAAGACACGATTGCGGAGGAGCAGGCGGCGGTATATAAAAGGGAAAAATACCATCCGATGGCATCCATCTTTCCCCTGATTATCCAGCTTGTCCTGCTGATGTGCGTGATAGAAGTGATTAAAAGGGGAATGAACAACCCGCAGATTGACATGGGCTTTTTGGGGGTTGACTTAAGCCTTGTGCCGAGCGTGGAGGGTTTGGGGCTGATTTGGTCGCCGGTTGTCGCGGGCTTTTCGGCGTGGCTTTTATGCGTCGCGCAGAATGCAAGCAATGTGCTGCAGTCCGAACAGTCAAAACTCAATAAATACGGACTGATGGCTTTTTCCGTAGGTCTCTCGCTCTACCTTGGCTGGTTTGTGTCCGTAGGCGTAGCGCTGTACTGGACGGCAAGCAATGTGTTTGCGATTATCCAGCTTTATATCCTGAACTGGCTGATTAACCCGAAAAAATACGTGGATTACGAGGCGCTGGAAAAGAGCAAGGAGGAGCTGGAAAAGCTGGGCAGCATAGGGGGACAGAAACGCAGGCGCTTTAACGACCCTGATGCAAAACGGGAACGGCAGGACTATAAGCGGTTTTTCTCCATCGTCAATAAACATCTTGTGTTTTACTCGGAGAGCAGCGGATTTTATAAGTATTATAAAGGGTTTATCGAATACCTGTTGGACAACACAAACCTGGCAATCCATTATATCACAAGTGACCCGAAGGATGTCATTTTTGAGATTGCAAAGGAAAAGACGCAGATAAAGCCGTATTATATCGGTGAAAAACGGCTGATAACGCTTATGATGAAGCTTGAGGCGGACATGATGGTGATGACGATGCCCGACCTTGAAAATTACCACATTAAACGCAGTTATATCGATAAGAATATCGAATATGTAAGTGTGCGGCACGAGATGGACAGCTTTAACCTGACTTACCGTACCGGCGCCCTCGACCATTTTGATACGGTGTTCTGTACGGGAAAGCATCAGAAGGAGGAGGTCGAAAAGCTGGAGGCGGCGTACGGACTGCCCAAAAAAAGGATTGTCGAGTGCGGCTATCCCCTGCTTGACGAGATGCGCGCGGATTATGAAAAGAGGGGGATTACCGTACACGACAAAAAGCGCATCCTGATTGCGCCGTCCTGGCAGGAGGGAAATATTGTTGACAGCTGCCTGGAACAAATCCTTGATTCCTTAAAGGGGCAGGGCTATTATATAACGGTACGTCCGCATCCGCAGCATGTGCGCCACAGGGCGGAATTTATGGAACAGCTCAAGGAACGGTACGCGCAGGATGGCGATGTTGAAATCCAGACCGATTTTTCCTCAAACAGCACCGTGTTTGAGGCGGATCTGCTGATTACGGACTGGTCAAGTATTTCCTACGAGTATGCGTACACAACGAGAAAACCCGTGCTTTTCATCAACACGCCGATGAAAGTCATGAATCCCGAGTACCAGAAAATAGATACGGTTCCGATTAATATCCTGGTCCGCGAGGAGCTTGGATGCTCCGTGGATGTGGACGGGCTTGACAGGCTTTTGGACAGTGTGAAAATGCTCCTTGAACACAGCGGGGAGTATTATGAAAAAATAGGGCATTTTGTGGACGAGTATGTATACAATCCCGGTACGAGTGCTGAGGTTGGT
>DKYC01000042.1:740-22719 GCA_002492295.1 Lachnospiraceae bacterium UBA7110 | reverse complement strand
GTACGAGTGCTGAGGTTGGTGCAAAGTACATGATTTCACAGATACAAAAAAAGATAGAAAACAAGAAAAAGGAGAATTAGTATGAAAAAAGGAATTTTGAAGGTGTTTGGCGTAGGATATCTGGGCATTTGCGCAATGCTTCTGTTTGGCGAAAATTCCCAGGCATATATTGACCCGTCGGTGGCGACATATGCGATTCAGGCGGTTGCGGGCATTGTCATTGCAGTCGGGGCCGCAGTCGGTATCTATTTCAGAAGGGCAAAGAAGAAGCTCAATGATAAGCTTGGCATTGATGAGAACAAGAACAAGGAAGTGGAATCGGACGATATTATAGTGAAATAAGGAGCGGCAGTATCATATGGAAATCAAAAGAAACATTTTATTGAATCCCGGACCGGCGACAACGACGGATACGGTAAAAATGGCACAGGTAGTGCCCGACATCTGTCCGCGCGAAAAGGAATTTGCATCCATGATGAAAAAGATGCGTGAGGACCTGGTGCGGATAGTACATGGTGATTTGGACAAATACACGTCGGTACTGTTCTGCGGTTCCGGAACGCTAAATATTGATGTGTGCATCAATTCGTTACTGCCGGAAGGAAAAAAGGTGCTTGTCATCAACAATGGGGCATACAGTACCAGGGCGGCGGAAATCTGTGAATATTATAACCTTCCTTTTATTGATTTGCAATTCCCTGTGGATGAACTGCCCGATTTAAACCGGGTGGAGCAGGTACTGAAGGAAAATCCCGATATCGCGCTGGTCCATACAACCCACAATGAGACGGGAACGGGGATTCTCAATCCGATACGGGAGATTGGCGCGCTTGTGCACAAATATGGCGCTGTCTTTACGGTGGATACGACTTCCACATATGCCATGCGCCCCATTGACATTGAGAAGGACAACATCGATTTCTGCATGGCATCCGCGCAAAAGGGGATTATGGCGATGACGGGACTCTCCTTTGTAATCGGAAACACACAAATCATAAAGGCATCGGCAGAGTATCCGAAACGTTCGTATTACTGCAATTTATATTTACAGTACCACTTTTTCGAGACAACCGGTGAAATGCACTTTACGCCGCCCGTCCAGACGATTTATGCGGCGAGGCAGGCACTTGACGAATACTTTGCGGAAGGTGAGGAGGCAAAATGGCGCAGACACCTGAGTGTGTTTGAGGCAATCCATGCAGGGCTTGACAGGCTTGGGTTCAGGGACATAATCCCAAGAAAGCTGCAGGCAGGGCTTGTCGTGTCCGTGAAATATCCCGATGATGAAAACTGGGATTTCGAAAAAGTACATGACTACTGTTATGAGCGCGGGTTTACAATCTATCCCGGCAAAGTATCGACGCAGAATACATTCCGCCTTTGTGCGCTTGGCGCGATTACACCGAAGGATATTGGGGATTTCTTTGCTGTTTTGGAGGAAACGCTCAGAACATATCACATTCAGATACCGGTTCGTTATGAATCCGTTTAGGGGAGGTAGAGATGAAAGCAAGCCTTTTTTTACAGGAAATAAAAAATATTGGAATCCATACAATTACAGGCGTGCCGGATTCCACACTGAAACAGTTCTGCGACGCGGTCAGGACAGATGACGGTAAGACATTCCGGCATTATGTGACGGCGAATGAGGGGGCAGCTGTTGGTCTTGCCACAGGCGAATACCTTGCGTCGGCGCGTCCGTGTCTGGTTTATCTTCAGAATTCCGGTCTGGGGAATATTATTAACCCGCTTGCATCCATTGCCAACAGGGAGGTCTTTGGAATCCCCATGCTGTTTGTCGTCGGATGGCGCGGGGAGCCGGGGAAAAAAGATGAACCGCAGCATATTTATCAGGGAAAGGTGACATGTGAGCTTTTAGAGGTCATGGATGTGCCTTACTCCGTGATTGATGACGCGACAACGCAGGCGCAGATGAAAGAAATTCTGGCGAAGGCAAAAGAAGTGATGGATGAGAACCGGCAGTATGCGGTAATCGTCAAAAAGGGAACGTTTGAAAAAGAAAGCGGGGTTACGTGGGAGAACGGATACAGCCTTGTGCGCGAGCAGGCGCTGCGGGTTATTTTGGAGAATGTTTATCAGGATTCGCTGCTTGTTTCCACTACCGGGAAAATATCAAGGGAGCTTTATGAACAGTGTGATTTGCTGTACAAAAACCATGAAAGGCTTTTTATGACGGTAGGCGGTATGGGACATGCGTCGATGATTGCGTACGGCATGGCACAGGCAGACTGTTCAAAGCGGATTGTCTGCATCGACGGAGACGGGGCGGTGATGATGCACATGGGATCACTGGCATTTATTGCAAAGCAGTCCCCTTCAAATTTCCTGCATATTGTAATAAATAATGCGGCACATGAATCAGTTGGTGCCATGCCCACAGGTTTCAGCGGACAGACCTATTCTCAGATTGCGGCGGCATGCGGATATAAGAACACGTGTACGGTTACAACGGAGATGGATTTAAAAACCGCCATTTTGGAGGCGAAAAAGAGACAGGAACTTTCCTTGATTGAAGTGCTGGTGTCGCTTGATTCCAGGGCGGATCTGGGAAGACCAAAAGAAAGTGCAATGGAAAACAGAATTCATTTTATGAATGCGGTTTCACAGTAGTTACGGCAGGGCGGTTTGGAATAAGCCGCCCTATCATATTTTTGCGGCGGACACAGCCGATTTTTGCATATCTGCTGTCCTTGCTCAAAGCGTGGTTGTCGCCCATTACAAAAAACTCGTCGTTACCGAGCGTAAGTTTTTGGGATGCAATGCCGTCAAAGGCTACGTTTCCGGATACCTGCGTACTTGGGATATCATTTACCAGTACGCTGCCGTCCGTAATCCAAACGGTATCGCCGGGCAGTGCGATGATGCGTTTTACCATTGTACAGCGGAGCGCAGGGCAATAAAAGACTACCACATCGCCATATTGGAAGTCGGCGGCGCGGCGGTCTATTATGGTAAACTGCATATTCTGATAGGCAGGGGCCATGGACTCGCCCTGGATGAGGTTTAGCTGATAAAAGTTTCGGGATACATACAGGGCGACGGACAGTACCAAAAGTATAATAATTATTTTTTTCCGCATATTAATAACCATGTTGCTTGTTTCCGTGCATGTTGAAATTGTATTTTTTATAATTACATAATAGCATAAGAATAGGAAATATAGTATAATCAGATTGGATAATTTTTCCATGGAATGGGGTTTTTTATGAAATTAACTGCAAAAAATCGGTGGAATGGGCTGATGGCACTGGCAGCGGCGATGCTTACAACGGTGGCGTTTTTTGCGGATGTGGCATCTACGGGCAATCTGTCCATGTCTTTAAACGGGGCTGGAATACCGCAGCTGATTACGTTTTTAACAGTATTTTACGTTTATTACAAGTGGCTCGTGAAAAAAGCGTTTTTTGCGCATACGGGAAAGCGGGACAGGGTGTGCGGTGTAATCCTTGCGTTTTTGTTTTCCATGTTCATGGTCATCGGGAAGGCTCAAAGTGCGGATCCTGATTTGAAATATGGGGTTTTTGCAATCCTTTTGTTTGGGGGATATATGCCGCTGTTTTATCTGATAGCGGAGTTCCTTTTTGACGCGGTTGATGCCAAAATCCCGAAACAGGGCGCACAAAATGCAACGGGGCTGACACGGTGGCTGTTTGAGGAACATGTCATATCCGGCGTGATGCTTGCGGTGGTTTTATGTCGATTGCCGTATCTGATTGCGTTTTATCCCTGTTCGATGTCTTGGGACGGCGGGGCGCAGATTTGCTGCTTTTTCGGAACGGAGCCGTTTACCGACCATCATCCTCCGTTTATCAGTTTCCTGTATGGCGCAATCGCATGGTATTCGCAGGAATGGGGAATACCGAATATTGGGATGTTTCTGATTCCCGTGATGCAGACACTGCTTTCGGCATTTGCAGTGGCACAGGTTTGTGTGCTTTTTAAGCGTCTTGGGCTGCCCTACTGGGTGCGGTGGGGAAGCCTTGTTTACTATGCGGCGTTTACGGTCTGGTGTATTTTTGACTGCACGGTAATAAAGGACACGCTGTATTATCCGCTGACGCTTTTGTTTACACTGCAGCTGGTTTCCTGCCTGACTGACGGCGAGCTGTTCTGGAGCAGGAAACGGAATCTGCTTCTGATGATTGTCTATGCCGTGCTGATGATGCAGACAAGAAATAACGGTGTGTTTGTGGTAATGTTTTCCATTCCGTTTGCAGTATGCTTTGCAAAGGGAAGGCGGGGGCTGCTGATTGCGGGAGCCTGTGTGATGCTGCTTCTCAATACGCTGCTCAACAGAGGTCTCTATCCTGCGCTTGGTGTAATCAGCCTGGAGACGAAAGAGGATACGTACTGTATTCTTTTTCAGCAGACGGCAAAATACGGGCAGGATTATCCGGAGGATGTGACAGACGGGGAAAGGGCGCTTTTGGATAAGGTATTTGACTATGACGAGATGGTGAAGGTATATAATCCTCAGCTTGCAGACTGGGTGAAAAACTGTCTGAAACTTTCGGAGTACCACTCGGCAGATCATACAAACAGAGAATTTTCCGAGATTAAGGCGGATTATTTTAAGGTATGGTTTGCACAGTTTTTAAGACATCCGGTGTCTTACGTAAAAACTTTTCTTGCGTGTTCCTACGGTTATTATTATCCTGAGGCAAAGCCGTATAAGGAAGGGACAGGCTTTTATGAGAGCGAAAGGAATATGCTGACAAGCGGTATGCATGCATACCGGCAGATAAAAGGACTCGCACCTGCGCGGTTTCTCCTGCAGCAAATGGGCAAGGCAGAGTACCTGCCGGGCATCGGACTGCTGTACAGATGCGGCTTTTATACGTGGTGCGTGCTGTTTGCGGGAATGGTCCTGATTGCAAAAAAAAGATACAGGCAATTGATTGCGGTAATCCCTGCGGCAGTGAATATTCTGGTTTGTCTGGTTTCGCCTGTAAATACCTGTCTTAGGTATGCCATGCCGACGATGTGCATTGTGCCTGTGCTGATTGGGTTACTGTATTACAGGGAAAGGCAGTGAGTATGGAAAAGAAGATGAATGCAAAGACCTTATACGCATCTGCCATGGTTTTAGGGGCGGTATGCTTTATTGCAGTCTATGGAATCCGTGTCCTTAATCCGACCTATGACGGGTGGCTTTTGGGACGCGGGGATTTGACGCAGCATTACTTGGGCTGGTGCTTTTACCGCAGGGGTGCGTGGACATTTCCTTTTGGGCTTACGTACGGGTTAGCGTATCCTGACTATAGTTCGATAATCTTTACGGATTCGATTCCTTTATTAGCGTTCTTTTTTAAGCTGTTGTCCCCTGTCCTGCCGGAAACCTTCCAATATTTTGGCTGGTGGGGACTTGCGTGCTTTGTGCTGCAGGGGCTGTTTGCGGCAAAAATTTTGGACGCGTTACATGTAGGAAAAATACAGGCGCTTGCAGGCAGTCTGGTCTTTATCCTGTCGCCTGTCGTTATTGAGAAGATGTTCCGCCACACGGCGCTTGGCGGGCACTGGATTATCCTTGCGGCGATTTATCTGTTTGTGCGCCACAAAAAAATCTATACGGATGTCGGAAAAACTGCGTTATACTGGGGACTGGTCGGGGCATATATCGGCTGCGTCCATATGTATCTTCTGCCGATGTGCGGTGCGTTTTTATGCGGATTCGTGCTTTGCAGCTGGCTGGTGGGGAAGCGGTTTCACATCAAATATGCGCTGCCTGGGGCAGCATTTGGTTTTGGACTGCTTGCCTGCACCTATCTGTTTGGCGGGTTTTCGACAAGGGCGGAAGCAGGAAGCAATGATTTGGGTGAGTTTAGCTTTAATTTAAACGGTTTTTTTAACGCCAAGGGGTATTCCCGCTTTTTGCCGTCGCTTACAACGTATCATGACGGACAGTATGAGGGCTTTGCGTATTTGGGGCTTGGTGTGTTTGTACTGCTTGCAGTTGCGCTTGTTTACTGCGTGTATACCGTGGTTTGCTTTTTTCGCGCGGGAAAGCGCGGAATTGGCAGGGCGTCTGTCATATATGGCATAATGTATGTGCTGATGTCCGCAGGACTGGTTTTGTTTGCGGCATCTCCGGAGGTGACGTTTGGCGACAGGCTTTTGTTTATCCTGACGGACAGCAGTACGCTTACGCATTACTGGGGCATTTTCCGGTCGTCGGGCAGGATTATCTGGCCGGTGTGCTATCTGATTATGATTGGCGTAATTGTCTGCAATGACAGGCTGTTTACAAAAAAGAATGTGGCGGCGGCAGTGCTTATGGTTTGCGTGTTTTTGCAGATTTTTGACATCAGTGGGAAGCTTATGTCCCAAAGAAGGGCTTTTGCGGGTGAACGGACGTATGAAACACCGCTTAAAAGCGACATATGGGCACGCCTGTCCGGGCATGGCGGGTTTGCGCATATCGTGTGGGTATCGCACAATATTGACAACAATGGTATTATGCATATAGCAAAGTACGCGTATGACAACGGGCTTACGATGAATAACTTTTACTTTGCAAGGGGCATTAATGTAAACGAGAATACCCAAAAAAGCCTCGAAAATCCGGATGGGAGCTGTATTTACATCTTCCGGGGTGACGAGACGCAAGGGATAGAGGAGTATGGACTGAACCTCTATGAGGCGGACGAATATATTATCGGAACGGTAGATGCGATTGACTAAAAAAGTCAAAATGGAGGCGTAAATGAAACTTGTAATCGACTGTTTTAAGCAGGTAAAGGGAGCGGGGAAGAGTATCGGTATTTATAATCTCGCGCGCCATCTGGTTTGGGCACTTGCAGAAAACCACAGTTTTCGTGGAAATGTCCAGAATGAAATTATCGTACTTGGCAATGCGTACAACAGAAAGGACTTTGACGTTGCGGGTGTGACCTTTATGGAAATGGGAAAAAATCCGCTCAATAAGCTGACCTGTATCAAATGGGAGCTTTTTGACGTGTCCCTGCTGGCAAAAAAGTTAGGGGCGGACAAGGTGCTCTTTCCGCGCGGGTATGCATCGATGCTTCATCTGACGAAGGAATACGTGATTATCCATGACATGATACCGTTTTACTATAACGAGCGTTTTAAGGGATACTTTAACAGACTGGAGAATTTTTATATCATGTGGCGCCTCAAAGCATCCGCAAGGCACGCGGACAGGGTAATTACCATATCGGAGGCATCAAAGCGTGACATTTTAAAGTATTCCCATACGGATGAAAAGCGGATTAGCGTGATATATAACGGTTATACTCCTATTAAGAAGCAGGCATATGAAAAGGCGGACAGGGATTATATTGTGGCGATGACCTCCAGACTGCCCCATAAAAACGCGGCAGGGATTGTCAGGGCGTATGAAGCTTACCGGAAGATGGCAGAAAATCCGCTGCCGCTTATAATCATCGGAACACAGTGCGAACCTTCGTATATACCGCACGGGGAGCCGGAGGGGATTACATGGATCGGATATGTGGAGAAGGATGAGGAGCTGCACCGGCTGGTGTATAACGCGAAGGCGTTTCTGTTCCTATCGCTTGCGGAGGGGTTTGGCTTTCCGCCGGTCGAGGCAATGCAGCTTGAAACGCCTGTAATATGCTCGGATGAAAGCTCGCTTCCGGAGGTGGTAGGAGACGCGGCGGTTTTGGTCTCTGTGCACGACGAAAAACAGACGGCGCGCGCGCTGGTTAAGGTTACGACGGATGATGCCTACGCGCGCCTGCTTGTGGAAAAGGGGCTTAAAAACGCGCAGCGGTTTAACTGGAAGACGACAGGGGACAAATACAGAGAGGTGCTGTTTGATGAAGTTTGATTTACTGGCGGTTTGGAATAAAAGGATACCAAAACATATAAAAATCTGCCTGCTGACGGGGCTTGTGGCGGGGTGGATTACACACTTTTATATGCTGACGCATAAGCTTGTGAACTGGGATGACGCAAACAATATGAGCGCGTACGGCAGCGGCGATTACCTTGGACGGTGGTTTTTGAAATATATTCACCCGCTTGGCGGAGTACACAGCATTCCGGCAGTGCACGGTGTTCTGTTTATCCTTCTGATTGCGGTGTCGGCCTGTCTTATCCTTGAAATTACAGGAATGAAAAGTACGACCGGGGCGGTCCTTGTACCGGTTGTACTGATGACGTTTCCGAGTATGGCAAGCACGATGACCTTTATGTTTATGGCGCATACATCCGGTATGGGGATTCTGATGGTGTGTCTTGCCGTGTATCTGATCCGCAGGTACCGGTATGGGGTGATTCCGTGCGGTATTCTTTTAGTCTGCGTGCTTGGCACATACCAGAGCTATATCAGCTTTGCGATTACACTGATGCTGATGGGGATGATAAATGACTTAATCAATCAGGAGAAAGACTTCAGGGCTGTTTTGAAGGAAGGGATCCTTTATGTCGCCGTCCTTGGCGTGAGTGTGGCGCTTTATATGTGGCTGTCCCATGTGATTTACCCGAATCTTGATAATGAGACATACGGCGGCGTGGGAAATATGGGGCAGATCGGGCTGACGCAGGCACCGGTGCTGGCTGCACGCTGTTATAAGCGCTTCCTGGAATTTTTCCTGTGGAAACCGTTCGCGTTTATGACCGGAACAAAGCAGGCGGCAAATATCGGTATCTGCGTGCTGGCGGTTCTTCTTTTCATAACGCTTGTTATTAAAAAGAAATTATATCGGAATTTATTGAATTTTGTACTCTTGCTTATCGTCTGCGGGTTTGTGCCGCTTGCGGCGGCGTTTATCTATTTTATGGCGCCGGAGGTGGATTATTCCATGCTGATGCTCTATGCATATGCGCTAATTTATGTGCTTGTGCTTGCGCTTTTGGAATATTGTATGAAGGAATGGGGAAGCGCGCTTTTGATGGACAGGGCAAAGAAGGGCGCATGCTGTCTCTTAACGGCGGTTACAATCGGAACGGTTCTGCTAAGCTGCTATACGGATTTTCTTCTGACAAACAAGGCGTATTTGCGTACGGACCTTGCTTCGCAGAGGGTTGCTTCTTATTTTAACCGTGTCATATGCTTTGCGGAAATGACAGAAGGTTTCCGGGCAGAAGACGGATTGACGATTCTTGGCGATTTTTATTACAAGGACAATCCAAGCAGCGTTGAGATTGACGTGCTTGATTCGGAGGGGCTTAGGACACTGGACGGCGTGGCGCTGGAAAACGGTCTGATTACGTCGGGCGTCCGGGATAATTTTATCAAAATTTTTGTCGGCTATGAAATGGCAGGGCTTAGCGACAGCGAGAAGAAGGAAATCATGGGGACGGACGCGTACAGGAAAATGAGTGTTTACCCGTCGCAGGGCAGCGTGCGGAAGATTAACGGCGTGTGGGTCGTGAAAATGTGCGATTAATTCACGTATCGCGGTTGTCATTTGGGATGGGAATGTATTATGATAGGAATAGAGAACGGAAAGGGTGGGACAATGGAAGAAAACGTTAAAAAGGGAATCCTTTACATTGTAGTGCCCTGTTACAATGAGGAGGAGGCGCTTCTGCCGTCGGCAAAGACGCTTTTGGAAAAACTCGGGGAATTGAGAAACAGTGGGACTGTATCCGAAAAAAGCCGTATTGTCTTTGTGGACGACGGCTCCAGGGACCGGACGTGGGAGCTGATAACGCAGCTGTATCATGCGCATGAGGAGATAACCGGGCTTCGGTTTGCGCACAACAGGGGACACCAGAACGCAATTCTGGCGGGAATGATGTACGCAAAGGATTTCTGTGATTATGCGGTTACCATTGATGCCGACCTGCAGCAGGACATTAACGCAATAGAACGGTTTATTGCGGAGTATGAAAAGGGCAGCGAGGTTGTTTACGGTGTGCGCAATTCAAGAAATACGGATGGTTTTTTTAAGAAGCTCTCCGCGACCCTGTTTTATAAAACAATGCGGTTTATGGGCGCAAATATTTATGAAAATTCGGCGGATTACCGTCTGATGAGTGCAAAGGCGCTTGCGGCGCTTTCCGAGTATGGAGAGGTCAATCTTTTCCTGCGGGGAATTATACCGGATATCGGTCTTACGTCGAGCGTTGTGCATTTTGATGTGTTTCCGCGTATGCAGGGAAAATCAAAATATTCGCTGTCCAAGATGATGACGCTTGCCGCAGACGGTGTAACGTCGTTTAGCATAAAACCGATACGGATGGTGTTTGGCATGGGGATTTTGGCATTGCTTGTGGGTTTTGGCATGATAATCCATATTGTGTACGAACATTATTTCGGTTATACGATAGACGGCTGGTCGTCCATTTTAATGTCAATTTGGGTGCTTGGCGGGGCAATTCTGCTTTCGCTTGGCATTATCGGAGAGTATGTGGGTAGAAACTATATGGAGACGAAGCGCAGACCGCGCTACTATTTTTGGGATGTGCTTTCGCATGACCAAATCTGCCGTGACGGTATCTGCCGTGACGGTTTCGAACGGGAGGAGGATTTGATATGATAGCATTGGCAGGGTACACGGGGTTTATCGGCAGCAATATTTTTGCAAGGGCAAGCAACAGGATTGACGGCATTTTTAATACGCAGAATATTGAAAAGGCATACGGACTGGAACCGGATGTGCTGATTTATGCAGGATTAAAGCCGGACAGGGAGCTTGCGGAACGGGCGCCGTACCAGCATTTGGAGAAAGTGATTGAGGCGCAGGAGACAATTAAAAAAATCAATCCGTATAAAATTGTGCTGGTTTCAAGTACGGATGTGTATAAAAATCCGGTCGGCGTGGATGAGGAAAACTCCGTATTTGCGGTCGGAAGCGATAAGGCGGACCGGAAAGGGATTTCACCGTACAATTTAAACCGTTATTACTTTGAAGAGTGGGTGCGCAAATATTACCCGGAGTCGCTGGTTATGAGACTTGCGATTCCCTATGGATTAAACTATAAGCATAATTACATCAGGCGCTTTGCGGATGAGAAGGAAATGAGGGCAGTGGACAGTAAGAGCAAATACCAGTTCTATCCGCTTGCCCGTATCTGGGAGGACATCCAGACGGCGCTTGCGGAAAACCTTACCCTTGTAAACCTGGCGTCGGAACCGGTAACGGCGGGTGAGCTCTACCACTATTTAACCGGGAAGGAGCTTTCCCAGGAGACGGATAAGGATACGGGGAAAAAGGCTGTAGAGACATATGATGTAATGACAATCCACGCGAAGCTTTTTGGCGGCAGCGGGCATTACATATGCCAGAAAAGCGAGATTATGGAAAGCATGAAGCAGTTTGCCGAGGGTTCGCCGGAGTGACGCAAAAACGGAGTGTACGGGAATGGAAAATGTCAGAAGAAAAAACAAAATGATAGAGACATACAGCATCCTGGTTATGGATTTGTTCTGTGTGCTCGTTTCTTATGCTTTTTCGGTATTTATCAGGTTTCACGTCATTCATGTGGAGCGGTATCCGAGGGATTTCCACATTATGGTGGGAGCCTACATCGTGGCTTTGTGTCTTCTGTACAGCCTGCTTCTTGATGCAAACAGCAATTTTTTCTACAGGGGATGGCTGCGCGAACTGTATTATACAGTGCGCTATACGCTGATCCTTGTGGTAGGGCTTGTGGTTGTGCTCTATCTCACACAGCAGTCGTATGATTTTTCCCGACTGATTTACGGTATCTTTTTGGTGCTCAATGTCATAATCACATACTTCGTCCATATGGCGTTTAAAAAGGCAATGTGGAAATACTACCGCAAAAGCGGGAGCAGCACGAAGATGCTTGTAGTGACGCTTGACATTATGGCGGATGAGGTGATAGACAGCCTGATTAAAGGCAAGGAATGGTACTATGACATTACCGCGGCTGCCGTTTATGATGCGGACAGGGTGGGGAGCAGCATAGAGAATGTGCCTGTGGTGGCATCGAAAGACTGCCTTTATGAGGTTGTGGTGCAGATGCTTGTGGATGAGGTGTTTATCTGCCTTCCCGGCGTACCGACACTGGAAATCCGCGATATGATTCAGCGTTTTGAGGAAATGGGGCTTGTATGCCATTACAATGTTGACATTTTCAGCCGTTCCAATCCCAACACTTATGTACAGAAGATGGCAGGGTACAGCGTTATCTCTTTCGCGTTAAAGACAATGGATTCCAGAAGGCTTTTGGTAAAGCGTATGATGGATATCGTGGGGGCGGTCACAGGACTTATCATAACAGGTGTTATCACACCGTTTGTCGCACTTGCAATTAAGCTGGATTCACCGGGACCTGTGTTTTTTTCGCAGATACGCGTAGGGAAAAACGGAAGGCGCTTCCATATTTGGAAATTCCGCTCCATGTATCTTGATGCCGAGGAGCGCAAAAAGGAGCTTGAGGCGAAAAATGAGGTTAAGGGGCTGATGTTCAAGATGGATGACGACCCGCGCATTACACGGGTTGGAAAATTTATCCGCAAGACAAGCATTGATGAAACGCCGCAGTTTTGGAATATACTAATAGGGGACATGAGCCTTGTGGGAACGCGCCCGCCCACGGAGGACGAGTTTGAGCAGTACAACGGCTATTACAGAAGGCGCATGAGCATTACACCGGGGCTGACCGGTATGTGGCAGGTGAGCGGCAGAAGCGATATCCGCGATTTTGAGCAGATTGTGAAGCTGGATTTGGAATATATCGATAACTGGTCGCTTGGGCTGGACATTAAAATCCTGATTAAGACCGTGTTTACAGTGCTTGGCAGAAAGGGTTCAAAATGATGGGGGAATTGCAGTATTGTGAAATTTTGGGGACAAGGATTAATGTCACAAGTATGGACAGGACGCTATCTTATCTGAGAAATCATTTGGAAGAGCTTCGGGGAAATTATATCTGTGTGTCGAATGTCCATACGACAGTGATGGCATATGAGAATGAGGCTTACCGCAGGATACAGAATGGCGGCGCAATGGCTCTTCCTGACGGTGCACCGCTTTCGGTCTACAGTAAAAAACACGGCTTTTCGGATGCGCAGCGTGTGACGGGACCGGATTTGATGGTGGAATTGCTGAAAGCTTCAAAGGATGAGGGATACCGCCACTTTTTTTACGGGGCGACGGATGAAACGCTTCAGGCAATGAAAGATGCGATTGGGCGCGACTATCCCGGAGCACGGGTTGTGGGAATGTACGCACCGCCTTTTCGCCCGCTTAGCCCCAAAGAGGATGAGGCAGTCGTGAGCCTGATTAACCATGCAAAACCGGATTTTATCTGGGTAGGGCTTGGGGCGCCGAAGCAGGAGCAGTGGATGTATGGGCATAAGGGACAGCTCTGCGGGGTGTCTGTCGGGGTAGGGGCAGGTTTTGATTATCTTGCCGGGGACATAAAGCGGGCACCAGGGTGGATGCAGAAGCTCTGCCTGGAATGGCTTTACCGGCTTTTGCAGGATCCCAGAAGGCTGTGGAAGCGGTATGTGACGACGAATTTAAAGTTTATAAAATATATTCGAAAAGAGCAAGGGGGAAGGGATGGAAGAGAAGGGATTTCCGAATAACGCAACTTGGTATCATGCGGACGATTACGGCGTTTGTTTGGAACAGTGCGAACGAATTTTATCCTGTTACCGGGACGGCGCTTTAAACAGCATCAGCATCCTTCCCAATGTTCCTGACCTGGGTGGTGCGCTGGCACTTTTGAATCAGGAGGACCCAAAACACGTTATCAGGCGTGTGCTGCATTTGAACTTTGTGGAGGGAAAGCCGCTTGCAGGTGCAAAGCAGGTTCCGCTTTTGGTGGATAAGGAGGGGTATTTTGACAAATCCTTTATCCGGTATTTTATCTGGAGCCATACGGCAGCCGGAAAACGGCGCGCGGAGCTTAAAAGACAGCTTTGCGTGGAAATCAGGGCGCAGCTGCGTGCCGTGACGGTGGAGCATGATTTTCATATCTCGGCAGTCGATTCACACCAGCATTATCATATGATACCGATGGTGTTTGACTGTCTGATGGCGGTTTTGGGGGAGCCGGAGTCCGCACAGCAGCAGATTTTGCAGGTGCGGATACCGACAGACCCGTTAAAGCCGGTTTTATCAGTAAAAAGCCCCAGGAGGATACCTGCGGTGAACCTTTTAAAGTGGCTGATACTCAAAACCTCGTCGAAAAGAAATGTCAGGATATTATTGCAAAAAGGGATTGAAGTTCCTGTATTTTTTGGTATATTGTATACTTGTGAGATGCGGTGGGAGATTGTTAAGGCGCTGTTTCCCGCCTATAAAAAATACGCAAATGATAAAGGAACGTCGCTTGAACTGATGTTCCACCCCGGAAATCTCACAGCGGATTATGAGCTCCTTGACAAACGGCGCGGGGAGCTTCGCGAATTTTATATGTCGGACAACCGTTTTTTCGAGGCGGAATGTCTGAAAATGCTTAAAAATCCATGCGCTGATCTGGTGCATTAGTGTATTGGATTGATTAGGGAATCAAGAGGAGATTATTATGAAAAGAAAATCAGTAGCAGCAGTAGCAGCAGTAGCAGCAGCGTTAACAATGGTGCTGTCTCTTTCCGCATGTGGCAACAGTGCGCAAAAGGATAATGAGGATGTTATTGTGCGGGAGAGCGGACCTGAGACTTATGCGGGATGTCCCTGCACATGCAGTGAGTGTATCTGTAACGGTGCCGCTGGGAATACGGCACCGCAGCCTGATACGCCTTCGTCCGAACAGCAGTCCGTCCTGGAGACAACGCAGGAAACGGATACAGAGGAGACGCAGCAGACGACAGAGCAGGAGTCCGAAGAAACGGCTCCGGAGGAAACGACACAGGAAGGCGGGGGCTTAAAGGTGGAGCTTTCCGAAGGGGAGCTTGCGGCAAGGCGGGAACAGCAGCAGAATTTTGCGGAAGTGCGCGACTCGCTTTACGATATTACCGATTCGCTTGACAAGACGAAAAAAATCAATCAGATGGATAAACAGATTTTGGCAAACAATGCGTATGACTTCAGTGATAAGACGATTGTATTTATCGGCGACAGTATCACCGAGGGTATTACGAGCTCGATAGACCAGAATGGAAACTATGTAAGCTATGTTACATATGTGAATTCCTATCTCCATTTTGGAAATGTACTCAATCATGGCATGGGGGGAAGAATGTTCGCGCAGTACGGCGGGGATGAACTTTCACTTGCCATGAATTTTGAAAATGTAACGAACATTAATTCGGATATTATCGTGGTGTTTGCGGGCGTCAACGATTATCTGTGTACGCCTGCGAATAAACATTTCGGGAGCGTGTCCGATACGATGTCAACGGGGAATTACTGCGGTGCGCTGCGCTACTTTATGAAGCAGCTGAAGGAATACTATGGCGACAGGGATATCTTTTTTGTCACGATGTATGACATTAACAAAAAGCCGAACTGCACTTACGCGGACTTTAACGGACAGCCGACGCTAGGCGACTTTATGGAGGCGGAGCGCCAGCTTGCAAAGGAATTCGGTTTTAACATTATTGATTTACATGGTACAGGTTTTATGGACTGTTCCACAAAGGAGGCATCCGATTATTACCTGCGCGACGGGCTTCATCCGAAGGATAACGGAAGCATCGCGCTGGGCGAGCATATTGCGGCAGAGCTGTCGCTGTACTTCGGACAAAAGGAAGGGAATTCAGGAAATTAATGGAAGGACTGAATTTGTTTGAGTCAGACATACTTCTTTGGATACAGGAAAATCTAAGAACAGATGCGTTTGATGTTCTGATGCCGTGCGTTTCAGCGGTAAATAACGCGGGAATACTGTCCATTCTGACAGTAATCCTGCTTATTGCGCTGGCAAAGTACAGGAAGGTGGGGATAACGGCATTTTTTTCCCTTGCGGCGGAGGCTGTTATTGTAAACCTGATTCTGAAGAACTGCACGGCGAGAATTAGACCGTACGTGGTCAACGGGGCGCTGACGCTGCTGGGGCACATGCCGGCGGATTTCTCATTCCCGTCAGGGCATACAGGGTCTGCGTTTGCGGTGGCTTCGGTATTGTTTTTGTATGGGAAGGATAATACCATACCGAAATGGTGCGCCGCTTTGGCTTTGGCAGCGGCTGTGCTAATTGCCGTCTCAAGATTATATAATGCAGCGCATTATCCCACGGATGTCCTTACGGGCATGATGATTGGCACGGTTACGGGCGTGCTTGCCTATAAAATCATTACCGGATATGGGGTTAAGAGGAAACAGTAATCAATCAGGAGAGTGACAGTGGAAATAATACAATGGTGCATTTTGCTTACGCTTGTGCTTCCGGTTCCGTTTTTTTTGGGAATGATACCGGTAAAATATATGTCCGGCTTGCAAAGAACACCCGCAATGACGTATGTCTGCGGGTGGTTTGTGAGCTTTTTTCTGTTTGAACTGACCGCGGTGCCGTTTATTCTGCTGGAAAAGAGCTTTACGTCGCTTGTCATTACGTACACTTCGCTGATTGGCGTGGTTTTGCTCTGTTCGGTGTGGGCATCAAGGCACGTGTGGGCTGATTTTGCAAGGAATATCAGGGAGTCGTTTTCGCAGCCGCTGCCTGTGAAGCTGGGATGGCTTTTGGCATATTTCCTAATTGGCGTACAGCTTTACATGGCGCTGTTTTATGAGTATTATGACGGCGATGATGCCTACTATATTGCAACGTCCGTACTGACGGACAAGTTTGATACAATGTATCTTCGGGATGCCTATACAGGGTACCTTTATCCGCTGGATGCAAGACATGCCCTCTCACCGACGCCGGTTTACCAGGCGTGGCTCTCAAGGCTGAGCGGAATCCATCCTGCGGTGATTTCCCACAGTGTGCTTTCCGTGGTGTGGCTGGTATTTCTGTACTGCATTTACGGGCAGATCGGGAACCGCCTTTTACCGATTACGAAGAAGACAGGGAGGGCAAAGAGTAATTTTCGCCCGGTGTTTCTGATTTTTACTGCCGTGTGGTTTGCGTTTGGGAATATTTCGCTCTACACATCCGAGACGTTTGCCATGACAAGGACGTGGCAGGGGAAGGGAATGATGGCGGGGATGGTGCTTCCGGCGCTTGTCTTATGCATGATTTATCTGGCGCAGGACAAGGTCAGTCCTGGGGCGTGGATGCTCTATGAGTGCGTGCTGGTGTCGGCGGTGTTTTCGACGAGTGTTTCGTTTATGCTCGTTCCTACGGTTGTGGGCGTGGCATCGGTTCTGATTGGGATTAAGAAGAAAAGCGTGCGCGCGGCGGTAAATATTTTTGCCTGCTGTGTGCCATGCCTGCTCTTGGCGGTGTGCTATCTGGTTGTCAAATAGGCTGGAAATTGTTGGAAAAAAGGAGGCAGGGTATGTTATCTGCGCTTAAACGGGCTGCCGGAACAGTGCTTGAGGACATTATTCTATATAATAATAAGAGTTTTCTTGTGCCGCTTTTTTTGATCGCGCTCCTGTTTTTGTGGGTGACGGAAAAAAAGAAGCGGCTGCGCGTGGTGCTTGTGTATCTTGTGACGGCGCTTGGGGTGGTGTTTGTGTGTCCGCTTTATGCGTGGATCGGCATTTTGATTGATGCCGAGATTTACTACCGTGTACTGTGGGCGCTTCCGATGGGGATAGTTGTGTGTTACAGTGCGGTGAAACTGATGATGCGGTTTCAAACGGCTGTAAGCAGAGGGCTTGTGTTTGTGCTGACATTGCTTGTAATCTGCATCAACGGGGATTTGGTCTACACAAAGACGCTGCATTTTAAGTCGGTCAATGCGTATCATATGCCGCAGCAGGTAATTGACGTGGCGGAAGCGTTAAAGCTTGATAATTACACGCCGATTGCAGTGATGCCTGCGGAGCTTCTGCCGTTTTTCCGACAGTACACGGCGGATGTATTTACGCCGTACGGCAGGAATATTCTGGAGCCTGCGTGGAGCTTTTCCAATGCGCTGTATGATGCGATGGAGGGCAGCGAATCCTATTATGATGCCGTGGAGGTGGCGCGCTGCGCGAGGGAGGAGCACTGCGCGTATGTGGTGCTTTCCTGCGCGAAACAGATTCGCGGCGGTATGGAGGAGCAGAACTACTTTCTGCTGGATTTTGTGCAGGGGTATTATATTTACATGGATTATAATTACTATGATGTGTACAAGGAGCAGGGACTTTTGGACGATGATGTGATAAAGGCAGGAGAAACGGGACGGGAGGGAACCTGATGGGAAAAACGGTTAAAAATATTATCCAGCTGCAGGGTGTGGTGGTGATTTATACGCTTTCCGGCATTATGTCGAAAAACGCGTCGGCAAGCGGCAAAAATCCCGTCCGGTTTTTGGTGTTCTTCGGATTGGAGTTTGTGCTGCTCGCGGTTTACGCGGTTTTGTGGCAGCAGATGATTAAGCGTTTTGAGCTGTCCGTTGCGTATGCGAACCGCTCGATGGCGATTCTTTGGTCGATGCTTTGGGCTGTCCTGGTTTTCCATGATGCGATTACGGTGAAAAACATCATCGGTGTGCTGCTTGTGACGGCGGGGACGGTTATTATCAATACGGATATGAAAAATGCGAAGGGAGAAGAGACAGACCATGATTAACCGGTTTATACTGTGCATGTTTGTGTCCGTAACGGTTGCGTCCGTATCGCAGATTCTGCTTAAAAAGAGTGCGATGAAAACATATTCCTCCATCGTGAAGGAGTACGTTAATCCGTATGTGATTGGAGGATACGGGCTTTTGGTTTTATCCATGCTCCTGACGATTTATGCGTACAGCGGGATGGAGTATAAAAACGGACCGGTGATTGAGTCTTTTGGAAACGTGCTTGTGCTTGTGCTGGGCTGCGTTTTCCTGAATGAAAAAATCTGCCTGAAAAAGGTTTTGGGAGTTGGCTGCATTATGCTGGGCATGGCAGTATTTTACATGTAGGAATATCGAATAAGTGGTTGCCATAATGTTGAAATTTTGGTATTATTGTTGCGTAATCATTAAAAATGTTACAAAATTATTAAATTGCGAGAAGGAGGAAGTCTTTAAGACAATACTGGGATGAAAAATAAGAAAGTATTCGGGGTGTACGGCACAAATAAGAGAAAAACAGCCGGCAGAAGAAAGAATTATCAGGCTGATGAATATACAGATGAGATGTATGAGGAGTTCGTTGAGGACGATGATGCGTATTATGAGGATGACGCAGGCGCGGAATATGAGGACGATGATGCGTATTATGAGGATGACGATGACGAATACATAGTCGGGTACGGCGGTAAGGACGCATATTATGAAGCGGACGGATACGATTCCGGGGAGCCGGACGAGGAGATTTGTGAGGGACAGGAGGAATCGGACGACTACGGGATGCAGGAGGCGTATTACGAAGAGGAAGAACCGGATGAGGAAAATGATCCTGCGTATTACACGGAGGATTATGCGGAGGATACGGGCAGTTATTATGAAGAGGACGGCTTGTATGAAGAGGAACAGGAGGAATATTACGAATCTGAGGAATATGCCGATGAGTATGACGAGGATTATGATGAGGACAGCTTTGATATTGCCTATGGCGGTGTAAATAACCATTATGACGATTCTTACGACGGCGGTTATGAGGAACGCTATGATGATATGGAAGACGGGATTGTATTCGGTACAGATTTTTCCGGCAAAATGCAGTCACTGTTCTATCATTTAAAGAAGCGCGCGTCAAACATGACTGCCCTGGATGCGGTTCTGGTGACGACAGGGGTTGTCCTTTTGGTGGCGGTTGTTGTAATTTTTGGTATGTTTTTTGCAAACAGACGTGTGAGCGAGCATATACAGGCAATCGCGCCGGTGGGAACAGAGCTTGCCGGAATTGGAATTGTGGGAGGCGACGGACTATCCTCCATGACGGATGCGGCGCTTTTGGGAAATTTTTTGGATGAGGTGGAAAGTGTTTCAGAAAGCATGTCAGAAAGCGGCGTTGCAGGAAGCAAGGTCAGCGTCAGCTTTGTGTCCGTGGAAAAGGACTTAAAGATACGGTTTACGGATGCAAATAGCGGTGAGCTGATTACCGGAACGAAATTTGAAGTAAAGCTGGTCAACACATCGAGCAAAAAGGAGTTAGTCTTAACGGACGACGACATGGACGGGATTATTTATGCCGAAAACATAAAGGCAGGTATTTTTGACGCGGTGATAACCTCGACAGACAAATACCAGTTCCCGACAGTGGCACAGCAGGTGACGGTCAAGGATAAGGTGGAGTATGTGGTCATCAATGTGCAGGATGAGGTCAAAAGTGAGAAGCAGGTGAATGTTGCGGCGGAGGATACCCAAAAGAAGGATGCGGTGGCAGAGGAAGTAAAGCTTACGGATACGGTCGAGTGGGTGGAATCGACAAAAACGCCGATAGGGGGCAGTGAGAGCTATCTTCCGGTCGATAAGAGCACAATCCCCGACCCTTCCAAAGTGTCAAAGGCGGCGGCACGAATGCTTTTTGATACAATCAACGTAACGCTCGACAAATCAACCCTTTCGTTAAAGACAGGGGCGACAGCAACCCTTTCCGGCACTTCCTTTAACGATAAGACGGAAGGGGATACGGAATATAAATACACGACGGAATGGAAGTCGTCCGACGAGTCCGTAGCGACAGTAAGCAACGGCACGGTGACGGCAAAATCAGAGGGTACGGCTACCATTACGTATACGGTCACAAGGAAAACAATCATAACAACCTATGAACCTGAACAGCCGGTAGAAGAGACAGTGCAGATTGATTTGGACGATTATGAGGCGCTTTCCGGCGCGGAGAAGGAAAAGTGCACGCCGATTAAGGATGACGCGGACCAGACCATCGCGTATGACTATAAAAGGACAATTGAGCCGGAGAAAAAGACAAGTGAGACGACAGACACAGCAAGCGCTTCCTGTGAGGTGACGGTGGAAGCGGCAAAGCTGTCCGCAGCAAAGCTTGAACTGACGGCAAGCCGGGAAAGCTGCGGGGTGGATGAGACCCTTACGGTTAAGCCTGCAAAGCTTGTTTATACGAAAGATGACAACAGCACTGAGACAGTTACGGAAAACTTCCCGGCGGTTACATGGTCGGTTCAGGATAATTCCATTGCGGAGATTGACTCTGACGGCGTCGTAACCGGGAAAAAGGCAGGAACAGCGGTTATTACGGGTCAGATAAAGGGTATCAAGGGAGCCGACGGAAAGGAACTTGATATCAGGGCGCAGATTAAGGTTACCATAACTGCTTCTTCTGGGGGTACGCTTGTGGTAGCGCTTGACAGGACACAGGACGTCTATATCGGGGTTGGCGGCACGACAACGCTTGTGGCTACGGTAGGAGGCTATACAAAGGATGCAGGCGTCACATGGGAAACTTCCGATAAAAAGGTGGCGACAGTCAGTGAAAAAGGCGTCGTGACAGGCGTGTCGGCGGGCAGCGCGGTGATTACTGCAATCACAAAGGAAAAGGACGGAAAAGGAAATCCGGCGAAGGCAAGCTGTACGGTAACGGTCAACTCCAACGCGTCGGGAGATACGGTGACGAAACTAAAGGATGCGAACGGAAACCAGATTTACCTAAAGAACAATGACGGCAGCTATAAAGAGGCAGTTTACGCGGATTATTACGCGTCGTCGGAATTTTATATCAAAACCGCGGCACAATATAAATATACAGGCTGGCAGACGATAGACGGAAAGACGTATTTCTATGACAAAAACGGAAATCCCGTGACGGGCGCGCAGGTTATTCAGGGCGTTACCTATAATTTCGGTACTGACGGGGCGATTGCGACGACCGTTAACGGCTCGAAATTCGGGATTGACGTGTCAAGGCACAACGGAGAGATTAACTGGAACGCGGTGAAAGCGTCGGGCGTTGACTATGTGATTATCCGCTGCGGTTACAGAGGCTCGGCGACGGGCGTGCTTGTCCAGGACCAGAGCTTTACGAAGAACATTCAGGGTGCGACAGCGGCAGGACTTAAGGTCGGTATCTATGTATTCTCACAGGCAGTCAACGAGGTGGAGGCAGTCAAG
>DKYC01000042.1:0-455 GCA_002492295.1 Lachnospiraceae bacterium UBA7110 | reverse complement strand
CGAGGTGGAGGCAGTCAAGGAGGCGTCGCTTGCGGTGGCATGTGCGAAGGGCTACAACCTCACATATCCGATATTCATCGATACGGAGTCAAGCGGCGGAAGAGCGGACAGAATTGACAAGGCGACACGCACGGCAGTAGTGAATGCGTTCTGCCAGACGGTGGCAAATTCAGGCTATAAGGCGGGAATTTATGCGTCAAAGACCTGGTTTGAGGACAGACTGAACATGAGCGCCATTCCGGGCGGCTACCGCATATGGCTTGCGCAGTACGCGGCGGCACCGACCTACAGGGGCAAATACGACATGTGGCAGTATTCGAGCAAGGGTAAAATCAGCGGGATTAAGGGAAATGTTGATTTGAATCTGAGTTATATGGGCTATTAAAATTTTATTTACTTGCAATATTTGCCAGGATACGATAAAATTAGGCGAGTACAGTATGAATTTTCATTTG
>DKYC01000078.1:12222-51321 GCA_002492295.1 Lachnospiraceae bacterium UBA7110 | reverse complement strand
TATTTCTATAATGATACAACAACCTTTGATTTTAAGCTTTCCGGAAGCTCTGCCTCATCAATAGAAATGCTGGCTATAATCTTGAAGCCATACGCATCACTGATACGGTCAAGCTTTGTAAATATTTCCTCTACCCTGTCCTTTTCTCCCTCAAGACATGAAATTTTCAAAAATCCATCCAAATAGATATGCTCCAAATCATGATCCTGGGAAACGATGCCGCGAATAAAGCCTATAAATTCGTCAGCATTGGAAACACCGTAATCCTTTACGTTGATGAGCCGGACCTTGTTATTTAACTCATACATATGGTCATTGCCCTTGTCGAGATAAACAATGTTACCTGACGCGTTCGCAATTTCCTTGTTCACCATGTCCAAAATGATTTTCGTTTTACCCTTGCCTTTTTGTCCAACAATAAGCTGTACCATAAGAAATACCTCCTGTAAATTGCATATTTAATGAGATAAACACTTATTACCGTTCCCACCGTTCCAATGTCAGGTCCTGTTCAAACGGCAACAAGCAATCATTAATCTAATTATAGTAGAATACGTCGAAAAAAACAACAACTTATTAAATTTCTCCTAATAAATCGGTCATCTCCGTATACATTGTCGTCCTGTCAGGTGCCTGAAGCACTACGGAAATATATGGATTTCCTGCACTGTTTCTTGCATAGATGACAAGACAGCTGCCTGCCGCGTTTGTCGTACCGGTCTTTCCTCCGATTACCGTCACGTTGTCGGGCGCAAATGCCTCTCCCTTTATGTACGCATTACTGTTTGCCATATCCATCGTCTTTTCGTTTCCGTTTTTATCATGATATACGGAATTGTAACTTGCCGTATGGATAATCTCCACAAACTTATCGTGCGTGACCGCCGCATTGCATATCAAATAAAGGTCATATGCCGTCGTATAGTGGTTTGGATCGGTCAGACCGTGCGGATTTACGAAATGGCTGTTTGTCGCGCCAAGACGGTTCGCCGTCTCGTTCATCAGCTTGGCAAAGCCCTCCACGCTTCCTCCGATATGTTCCGCAATCAGAACTGCCACATCATTGGATGATTTGAGCAGTAACGCGTGAAGCGCCTGCTCCAGCGTCATGGTATCGCCTTCCTCTATTCCCAGCTTTACCGCGCCGGATTCGTCAATACGCACATTTTCGCTTGCAGTCATCACATCGTCTAAATTTCCGTTCTCCAACGCGCAAAGCGCAGTCAGTATTTTCGTAAGGCTCGCGGGATTTAATTTTTCATGGATGTTTTTGGCGTAGATAACCTTTTTCTGCGTAATGTCAAAAAGCCCTGCCGCAGTTGCCGCCGATAAATCAGCGTCAGTTCCCGAGGTTACATCCTTTGCCGAGACACAAAGCCCCGACGCAAATGCGTCCGCGGTATCCCCCGCCGTATGGGAAGCAACCGAAAACCCCGAATTATTCCTGCTCCTGTCGTAGCCGAAGGAATAGTCCTTACTGCCGCAGCCCGTCATCGGTACCAAAACCATTGTTATAACCAAAAATACTGTCAAAATTCTTTTCACTCTATTTGTACATTTCACGCCAGTCTAAATCTCCTCTGTCAAGCGACTTAATCAAAAGCTCTGCCGAAGCAAGGTTTGTTGCCAAAGGGATATTATGCATATCACATAGCTTAACCGCATTATTAATATCAGGTTCATGGGACTTTGAATTGGGATCCCTTAAAAAAATAACAAGGTCAATCTGGTTGTGCTCAATCTGTGCACAAATCTGCTGTTCCCCACCCAAATGTCCGGCTAAATATTTATGAATACTCAGATTAGTGACTTCCTCAATCAGGCGTCCTGTTGTTCCCGTTGCATACAGCGTATTTTTGCTTAAAATGCCCCTGTATGCGATGCAAAAGTTCTGCATTAACTTTTTCTTCCCGTCATGTGCGATTAACGCAATATTCATAATATCTGCACCTTCCTTTGTTCAAGAATAATATCTAATTAATATTCTAACCTCTTTTTGTTGAAAAAGCTATATAATATTTTGAGAATTTCCTAAATTTTCATAAATTATTCATAATCCTTCCATAATTCCGGCAAAGCAATTGTGCATTTTTAAAGCTTTATCGTAACGATTTAATTATTATATTTCCTGACACACTGCAGCCGTATATTCAGCACAAATCCCATTCCGATATACAGACTGACAAGCGAGGTCAGACCGTAACTTACAAACGGAAGCGGAACACCTGTATTTGGAAACAACCCTGTTGCAACCGCAATATTGACAAAGCTTTGAAACCCGATCAGCGCCGCCATTCCCGAGGCAATGCACGTCCCTGCAATATCCTTTGCCTTTCTTGCCACGCTAAGGCATTCCAGCGCGATTGCAAACAGAAGCACTACTACAAGGCAGCCGCCCGCAAATCCAAGCTCCTCCCCGACAACCGTAAAAATAAAGTCCGTCTGCGGTTCCGAGATAAAATTTCCGTTTTTAACGGAGCTGATCATATTGTTGTTTAATCCCTTGCCCCAAAGCTGTCCGGAGCCAATCGCCATCATGGCGTTTGTCTGCTGGTATGCGAGCGTCTGCTGGTAACGTTCCGGATACAGCCACGCCAAAATACGTCCCTGCTGATATTCATTAATAATTGTCTGATCCGGCTGTAAAATTAAGATAAACAGGACAACCGCCACAGGAACGACAACTGCAAGCGTTCCCAAAATCAGCTTATAGCTGAGTCCGCCCACATACCATACGACGCAGAAAATCACAAGAATTACGATGGTTGTTGACATGTCCGGCTGGTCATAGACCAGATATGCGGGAACCGCTACAATTGCCAGCATAAATATAATATTTTTAAGCGAATTGATTTTTTCCCTGTGTTTAAAAATAAACTGCGAAATCACTAAAATCAGCATGATTTTCGTGACTTCAGAAGGCTGAAACTGGATTCCTCCAATAACAAGCCAGCGTTTTGCGTTATTGACCACCTCGCCGAACTGTGCTACCATGCCCAAAAGCAATAAGTCAAACAGGTAAATCAGCCAGTAAAACCGCAGAAAAAACGAATAGTCAAAAAAGGACAGGACAATCATGATAAAGAAACCCACAATAAATCCCAAAAGCTGCCTGCTCTGCAAATCAGCCCTTGCGCTTCCCACGGAAAGCACGCCGATTGCCGTCACTGCAATCAGCATCAGTATTAACTTAAAATCATAATCCCTTATCCTGTAATTCTTTAACATCGTTATCCCCGTTCCTGCCCTGTCTAATTTCTCAAGTCTAAAATCGGTATATTGGCATATAATACCGGAACTTTCCCGTTTCTTCCGGTTCCGCCTGCCGTTTTTGAAATCTGGATATCCATATTGGAGGTGTCAATTTTCATATACTTTGATATGACCTCCGCAATGTCGTTTTTAATCAGTTCCATCATCTCGGGCGAGCAGTTTACCCTATCTGAAATTAACAGTATTTTGAGTCTGTCTTTTGCTATCTGCCGTGAGGTTTTCCTCCTGAAAATATTTAATATACTCATGCGCGCTCCTCCTGTAGACTTTTTCTGAATAAACCGGAAACCCTGGTCCATATCGTCACGTTTTTACTAAAATCCATAAAAGGAACTTCTTTTCCTGCCAACCTCCTGCAGATATTATAAAATGCCTGTCCTGCCATAGAACCCTTTCCGACAAGCGGTTCACCCTGATTCGTGGCAATAACCACGTTTTCGTCATCGGGAACGACGCCAAGCAGCGGAAGTCCCAAAATATCCAGCACATCGTCAACCGTCATCATCTCGCCGCGCCGGATTAAGTCGTGGCGCAGCCTGTTGATGACAAGGTCAATTTTCCTGATCTCATTTGCCTCCAAAAGACCGATGATACGGTCCGCATCCCGAATCGCCGAAACCTCCGGCGTTGTCACGACAACCGCATGGTCCGCGCCTGCGATTGCG
This sequence comes from Lachnospiraceae bacterium UBA7110, assembly GCA_002492295.1. Lineage (GTDB taxonomy): Bacteria > Bacillota > Clostridia > Lachnospirales > Lachnospiraceae > COE1. The sequence continues at coordinate 47,383 of DKYC01000078.1, read as the reverse complement.
TTTTGAAAGCCCTGCTCGATGCCTGCCGGACAGTCAAGAATTATGTAGTCAAACTGCTCCCTTAAGCTGTCAATCAGCTTAATCATCTGCTCCGGGGTAATGCAGTTTTTATCCCTTGTCTGTGCCGCAGGCATCAGATAAAGTCCCGCATGCCGTTTGTCCTTAATCAGCGCCTGTTTCAGGCGGCAGTTGCCTTCTATCACGTCAACAAGATTATACACAATCCTGTTTTCCAGTCCCATGACAACGTCAAGGTTCCTAAGACCGATATCGGCATCAATTAAAACAACGCTTTTTCCCATCTCTGCAAGACCTGTTCCCACGTTTGCAGATGTGGTGGTCTTTCCCACACCGCCTTTTCCTGATGTAACAACGATTACTTCGCTCATAGAACGTCCTCCATTATTTTTTGATAATGGTCTCCGGATGAATTTAAATCGTAAATTCGTCCAGCAATTCTTTTGTAATCGATTCCACCAATAGTTCGCCGTTGTAGGTATATGCTATTTTCGGTGTTGGTTTTTGCCTGCGCCCCCAAATGGAAGGTTTTTGAGGCTGTATTTTAAGGCTGAGTGAACCAATTGTCAAAACGCTTGGATTCATTTCCAAAGCCACGACAAAGTGGTTTAAACTGCCGCCTGCTCCTGCATGTGCTTCCCCTGTAAGATTTCCCAGTACCACAATATCCTTTGCGCTAAAGACATAGCAGCCCTCGCCCACATCACCTAATATGATAATGCTGTGCTCCGTCTCAATGCTCTGCCCGTCACTCAAAGAGCCCCTGTAAAACTGCCCACAGTTCTCATCCTTCTGAAAGCTCAGATTATTCTGTATTCCCAAAAACTTAATATTTTTATCCTTGTCCCTGCCCATAAGGCACAGTACTTTCAAACGTGAATTCTGCGTAATGGTATCAAGTACCTCGCGCTCCTGTTTTTCAGTCAGATTTCTGCCCTCCAGGGAAATCGCCACAGCCGCATCCTTAAAGAAGCTGTCCGCTTCCCGAAACTTGACCGCAATGTCGGCAAGCAGCTCCTCATACGGAATCGTATCATCCATAATAACGGATATACCGCTGGAAAAACTTTTTAAAATCACTGAATTTTTCACATTTTCTCCCTTCGCAAATTAATCGCCCTCACCGCTTACTGCGTCAGGAAGCTCTGCAGTACCGGTAACGAGCTCATCTTCCTTGGCCAAACCATAGTAATATTTATATACATCCCTCGCAGTCTGTGCCGCATAATCTGAGCTGTAGCCATACGCGATACGTACTGCTACTGAAATCTCAGGATTTTCATAGGGTGCATAGCTAAGAAACAACGCGTGGTTGGTACGGTTTCTTCCCTCCTGTGCAGTACCGGTCTTTCCCGCCACTTTTACCGGAAGCTCCCCGTAATACTTCTTTTTTTCCACCACTCCCCGCATTCCCGCATGGATTGCGTCCCAAATACTGTCATCAATATCAATCACGTTTCGGATTTCAGGCGTAAAGTCCTTGACAATGACGCCGTTTGAGTCCATCACCTTGTCCAGGATGCTTAAATTAAATACCGTACCACTGTTCGCCACAGCCGTGACATAACGCGCAAGCCCAACCGTCGTATAGTTGTTGGAACCTTGTCCAATTGCTGTGGGAACGGAAAATTCCGTTGAAAATTTCGGCTCGGATTCCGTAATCTCAACACCGGATTTTTCTGTTAATCCAAATAAATCCGCATATTTTTTAAGCCTTGACAGACCGTAATTACTGTTATAGCTCCCGTTCTCCAGACTCAGGCGGTAACCGATTTCGTAAAAATACATATTGCAGGAATTTGCGATGGCGTTCTGCAGGTTCATTGCGCCATGCGCACCGGGATAAATATGGCACCTGTGGATATCAGGCGGGATTTTGTCAAACACGCCGGTACAGGTAATCGTTTCCCCAAGGGAGGATACCGCGCCCTCTTCCATTGCGGCAACCGCGACCATCATTTTAAAGGTGGAGCCCGGAGCTGTCTCCTGCTGCGTGGCGGCGCTCCACTGAGGTACGGACAAATCCGCCTGCAGCTTTGCAAAATACTCCGCGTCAACGCCGTTTGCCAGTTTATTGATATCATACCCCGGATAAGACACAAGTGCGAGCACTTCCCCATTTCTGACATCCGTTATCACGCAGGAAGCCGAATAAGGATCAAGCGCAAGCTGCGCAGGTGTAATCTGAAGCGTGGAAATCATGTCAAGCATGAAATTATAAGGTCTTGTCTGACCGTTCTTTAAAGCAGTAATCTTGCTCTCGTCAACACTGATTAAATCCTGTTCCCACAAAATCATGCAGATTTGCCGGTCTGAAATCGTCTGATCGCTAATCATATACTTGTACAGCATTTTTGCAAATCTGGTATTATCCTCAAGGTTTTGGAGGATGTACCGGATAATGCTGTTTAACACCTCAAAGGAATCCGAATACTGTGCTTCTACGGAAAGCTTGGTAATGTCAATCCAGTTTTTGGAAATCGCATAGGTCAGATATTCATTCAGGCTGATTGTCTCGTCATTCGTCCATGCGATGTACGTGGCGTCATCCCTGTCAATCGCGGAACTTATAAGCACACCTTTATCCATCAGCATGGAAACAATATAGCTTTCATAGTTTTTATACTCTTTTGTCAGCTTGTCATAAGGCGTCTTTATCTCCAAAAGCTCCGCCTCAATAGAAGTAAGCACACGCGCCTTTTTATCGTTAAAAATCTGTAAAACCTCTTTTTCCGTATCGTACGCATTCTCGTCGGAAAAGTGTCCAATGTCAATCACGTTATTGTTAAAAAGCGCGTAATATACGTCGTCAATCGGAATAATAATATTTTGCCTTGACGAGGATGTAAGCGGATCATAGTTGTAAATATTCCTGATTTTTGAAACAAGAATGCCCGCAAGCTTCTGTTCCAAAATATTGTAGACCGCAACCTGGAGGTCCTTGTCAATTGTCAGGTACACATCATGCCCCGCCTGTGATTCTACAATATCCGTCGTATCAATGACCTTTCCCATATTGTCAACATATATGGTCTGTGAGCCCTTTTGACCCTGCAGGTCAAGCTCCATAACCTGCTCAATGCCGCCTTTTCCCACAATATCATTCATCGTATAGCTGTCATTCTGCTCCGAAAGCGTAGCAAGCTCATCCGAATCAATCTTACCGGTATAGCCCAAAATATGGGAAAAGTAAAACGGATAATTGTACTTTCTTATAGTATCCTCTTCGATTGCGACACCGTTTAGCGTATCCGCGTTTTCCATGACAATGGCGACTGTTTTTAGCGATACGTCCGTCGCGACCGTTGTGGAGATATACTTTTGGAAGCTGTAAAGGCTCATCTGATACCGTATCGTGACAAGCTGCAGTGTCTCCCGTTTGGTATATCCCTTCCCCGGATAAAAGGTATCCCCTTTTTCCCCATTCTCAAGAATTTCATATTCACCAATTCCGTATTTTGTACAAAGGTACTCCATCATTTCCTGTGCGGACGCGTTTTCCTCTGAAAACAGTAAGTCCGTAATCAGCGTGCGCCCATAGACATCCGCCTTAAACCTGGAAAGCTTTGTCCCCTCTACGGAAAATGTATAATCGTTATTTTCATTTAAAATAATATTGAAGTCGCTGATAACCGAGTCCCCATTTTCCTCGATCATATGGATTAATCTGTAGAGTGTGGCATTGAGTTCTTCCCTTCCGGCAGAATTGGACTCATAGACATCCTCTATCGTGACAGAGTATGCCAGCTCATTATAGGCAAGGAGGTTCTGATTCCTGTCATAAATATTCCCTCGTGTACCTTGTATTATTTTTTCTTTTTCAATCATAAGGCGGAAATTGTCCAAATACTCCTCTCCCCTTACAATCTGTAAATCAAACAGCCTGTATATCAAAACAATTGCCATTCCCGTAAAAACAAGAAACAGCAGCAAAAGCCTTGACGTAAAGAAATTAAACAGACTCTCTCTTATATTTCGAAACAATTCCTGCTTCACCTCTCTTGCTGTGAATGATATCCTGTGTCTGCCCTTGTCCAGTTCAGCAGTAAAATGCAGGGATATAAAAATACAGTGACAAATATCGTATAAACCATCTCAGGCACGATAACACTTTTTAAATAAAACATAAAATGAAATCTGCTTCGCAGAAGATAAAGCAGTACATAGCAGACAAACGAATAACAAAAATCGCTTACTGCAATGAGCAAAAGCGGCAGCTTAATGTCCTCCTGAAAAAAGATACTGTGAAAAAATCCGTTTGCAGCGCCTATGTACAAATAAATCAGTGCGTAAAATCCAAGCACATCTCCATAAAAAATGTCCATGAGCATACCGCATATAAATCCGACGGACATTCCGTAATGCTTTCCGAACATAAATCCGTAAGATGCCGTAATAATGATTAATATGTTTGGTGCTATATTGCCAAAACGCAGCGCCTGAAAGAGCGTCGTCTGCAACACAAAACCAGTTATGATAACAAAAAATAATATGATATTTCTTTTCATCTGCCACACCTAATCCGCTATCTGCTGTTTTGTCTCCAAAATGACAAGCACCTCCTCAAGATGCTCGAAATCAACCGCGGGAGTAATTTTCCCCGACTTAGTGATATTGTTTGAATCCTGATTGATTTCCGTGATATAGCCAATCAGAATGCTTGGGAGATATTTGTCGCTGATGCTTGAGGTTACGACTTTATCCCCAATCTGAACCTTTCCCGCCGAATCCGTAAGCTGTTCAAATTCAATCACACCGTCCGTCATCAGTTCCAAAGACCCCCTGACCATCAGAAAATCGGAGCTTGCAAGCACCATTCCGCTTACATTGGAATTATCATTAATCACGGCGGTTACTTTAGACCAGTTTTTGCCGATAGCAACAATCCGCCCGACAAGACCGCCGTCCGCAATCACATTCATATCCATCGCAAGACCGTCATCGCTTCCCTTATCAATTGTAAAGGAATGAAACCAGTTTCCGCCGTCTCTTGCAATAATCCGTGCACCTACTTTTTCATACCCGCTGTATTCTTCATCCAGTTTATACAGTTCCCTAAGATTGTTAAGTTCATATTTATCCTGCTGGAGCTGCGTGTTTTGGGCGGTAAGTTCATCAATCTTTGCCTTCAGCTCCTGATTTTCCTTCAGCACAATCCGAAGCTCCCCAAGCTCGTCCACCCTTACGGAAAGCCAGGTGCCGATACGGCTCACACCGTTTTGGAACGGCACAACCACATATCCGACAAGCTTGTTCAAGGGCGTTGATGAATAATCCGTAAAAAAAGTCACAGCCATCAGGAGCACGCATAAAAAGGTAAACAGCAGCAACAGATATTTACTTGGAATAGAGAACTTTGTTCTCTTTCTCTTTGCAATCGGACTCATTGGTTTTAGCGCCCCGTTCCTTCTAAATAAGCTACTGATTTATAGTTATCGTCTTTTATGATTTTCGCAAGCCCAAGTGCCACGCCGGACACCGGATTTTCGCTTACGTTAACCTTTAAGCCCGTCCCCTTGGCAATCAGCTCCGCAAGGTGCGCTACCTGGGAAGCGCCGCCTGTCAGATAAATCCCGCGCCGGAAAATATCAGCGGAAAGCTCAGGCGGCGTCCGTTCCAAAATCACGCGGATATTATCTATAATCACATTAAAGTTTTCCAGCATACTCTCGCTGACAAGGTCTGTCGGGATTTCTTTTTCCATTGGAAGTCCCGTGACAATATCGCGTCCGTATACAATCGCGCCGCGGTTTTCACCCTCGAGCTCACGAAGGCTGATTTTGACGCTTTCCGCTGTCTTGCTGCCCACAATTAAGCTGAATTCCTTACGGATAGCGTTTTTAATGGACTCATCAAACTTCTGACCGCCAATTTTAATCAGCTTGCTTAGCACAATGCCGCCAAGAGAGAGGATGGAAATCTCCGTCGTATGGAATCCGACATTGACGACAAGGATTCCCTGTGCATTTTTGACATCAATATCAAGCCCGAGACCATCCGCAACCGCCTTTTCCACGCGCATGATTTTTTTCGCCTTGATATTCGCGTCCTTTACCAAATCGGAAAAGGCTCTTTTTTCAACTGCCGTAATATCGGAAGGCACTGCAATGTAAAATTCCGCCGGCTTTACAACGCCTTTGTTGCAATCAAGGATAAAATTTTTGAGTAACAGCTGCATATTTTTAATATCCGCGATTACACCGTTGCACAGCGGATAAGAAATTTCGATATTTGAAGGCGCTTTTTCAAACATTTCAAAAGCGGAATCACCGTATGCGAATAAATTCTTTTTGTCCTCAATGGCAATCATGTTTTTCTCTACTACTACATTATCACCATGCGTATTGTATATTTTGATTGTTCTGGTACCTAAGTCGATACCAAATGCGTTGTTAGCCAATTTTAACAACTCCTTTCTGTTTTATAAAAGTCCTTTCTCATTAAAACTTGTATATCTGTTGTCACCTATGATAATATGATCCAACAGCGGAATTTCAACTAAATCGGACACTTCCTTTATCTTTTGCGTCACAAGAAGATCCTGCCTGCTTGGCATGGGATTTCCGCTTGGGTGATTGTGCAAAAGCATCATATACGCAGCATCCATGCGCAGCGCCCTGCCGCAGATTTCCCGTGGGGATACAAGCGTCGCGTTCGCGGTTCCGACGGAAATGACCGTCTCGTTTACGATATTTTTGCGGTTGTCCAAAAGCACCAGCAAAAGCTGCTCCGTCGTTTTATGACGCAGGCGTTCCATATAGTATGCCGCCACTGTTTCCGGCTTATCAAAACGCAAATCCGTTTTCGCTTTCATATGCGCGGTACGTTTTGCAATCTCCGCAATACATAACAGCTGTACTGCCTTCACCTCGCCAATCCCCGGTATCTGCATCAGCTCCTTAACGTCAAAATGATACAGTCCCAAAAGACCAAGCCTCTCTCCTGCAAGCTTTAAAATCTCGCGTCCAAGCTCAATCGGCGTTTTTTCCCTTGTCCCGGTGCGCAGCATAATTGCAAGCAGCTCCGCATCGGACAGGTTTTCTGCCCCAAGACGCAGGAATTTGTCATATGGCAGCTCGTCCTGTCCATAAAGTTCTTTCAAAAGACTCATCTGTTTTTGCAGGCTGCCCTCTATAAAAAATAAGCGTAATCCAATTGTTATCTTACCACACGAACCAACGTCTGTACACAAAAAAAATTCGTTTTTTTTCGACACTTCTTTGTTAAAGGGTTACAATCCCCGCATCCACAACACTCTGCAGGGATTTCATAATGCCGAAACGGGCATGTTCAAATGTAAGCCCCCCCTGAAAATAAACCGCGTAGGGGGGGGTTACCGGACCGTCCGCGCTAAGCTCAATTGACGAACCTGACACAAACGCACCCGCCGCCATAATGACCTTACTGTCATATCCCGGCATATCCCACGGTTCAGGTGTTACAAAGCTGTCAACGGGTGCCGCCGCCTGTATGCCCTTGCAGAAGGCAATCACACCCTCAGGTGTTCCAAACGTAACAGCCTGTATAATGTCATGCCTTGGCTCCGTGGAATTCGGGACGACCGAAAAGCCAAGTTTCTCATAGGCATTTGCGGCAAAGATTGCACCCTTTAACGCGCCTGCCGTGACTGTCGGCGCAAGGAACAGTCCCTGGTAAAAATCCTTTAAGATTCCGAGCGACGCGCCGACTTCCTTTCCAAGCCCCGGCGAAGTCAGCCTGTATGCGGCATTTTCCACGCATTCTTTTGTTCCGGCAATATATCCGCCTATGGGCGCGAGTCCGCCGCCCGGATTTTTGATTAAGGAACCGACTACCATATCCGCACCCACATCCGTAGGCTCTGACCGTTCCACAAACTCCCCGTAACAGTTATCGACCATACAGATAACATCCGGTTTTATTCCCTTGATAAAGGCAATCAGTTCACCGATTTTTTTTACGGAAAGGGTTGGTCTTGTCTGATAACCTTTTGAGCGCTGGATGGTCACAAGTCTTGTCTTTGCATTTACAGCCTTTTTGATGCTTTCATAATCAAAACTGCCATCCTCCAAAAGACCGACCTGTTTATACGTGATGCCATACTCTGCAAGGGAACCTTTTGAGGGACGTATACCGATAACCTCCTCAAGGGTATCATATGGTTTCCCGACAGGGGATAAAAGCTCGTCTCCCGGGCGCAGATTGCTCATTAGCGCCAGTGCAAGTGCATGTGTCCCGCAGGTGATTTGCGGGCGGACAAGCGCGTCCTGCGTGTGAAAAACAGATGCGTAGACAGCCTCCAGCGTATCACGCCCCAAATCATTATATCCGTAACCGGTCGTCCCAAGCAGGCATGCCTCGCTTACTTTGTTATCCTGCATTGCCTTGATGACCTTAAGCTGGTTATACTCCGCGTTTTTATCAATTTCGCAAAAGCGTGCTGAAAGACTGTCCAGGATTTCCATGCTGAACTGATAGACATTCTCCGATATTCCAAGCTCCTTATAGATGTTCCCTGTTTCCGTGTTCATTATTGATTACTCCTAACATATAGTTTAACATTTTTTCTTCGTCGTATGCAAATTTGTTCTTTTCAAGCCATAGGACATCCCTCTCCCGCCGAAACCAGGTAAGCTGTCTTTTTGCAAAGTGGCGGGTGTCCCTTTTGATGATGTATACCGCTTCCTCCAGTGTAGTTTCCCCCTCAAGATACGAAATGATTTCCTTATAGCCAAGCCCTTGCATTGCCGTGGAATCACGCATGCAGCCCATGGCAAGCAGTTTTCTCACCTCATCCACAAGTCCGTTTTTTATCATGATATCCACACGTTTGTCAATGTTCTCGTACAGCCTTTGCCGCTCGTCGGTAAGCACAAAATAACGTGCATCGTATGCGCACTGCTTCCTTCGCTGTGTCTCGTTGTGCTCGGATATTTTTCTACCGGTCTGCCGGAAATATTCAATCGCCCTGATGACACGCTTGACATTGTTCGCGTGGATTTCTTCAGCAGCTTTTTCATCGCATTCCTTTAAAAGCGAATGAAGATATGCGGTACCTTTCTGCCTTGCAACCGCTTCCAGCTCGGCGCGCAATGCCGGGTTTTCATCGCTTTTGCTAAAATCAATATCGTACAAAACCGACTGGATATAAAAGCCTGTCCCTCCTACAAGGATTGGGATTTTTCCCTTCCCATAAATCTCTGCCATCGCCTGTTTTGCATATGTTTGAAACAGCACAATGTTAAAATCCTCTGACGGCTCCATGATATCCACAAGGTAATGCTTTATTCCCTGCATTTGCTCTGGATGGATTTTTGCGGAACCGATATCCATGTGCCTGTATACCTGCATGGAATCCGCAGAAATAATTTCACCGTTTACCGCCTTGGCAAGCGCAATCGAAAGCTTTGTTTTTCCCACCGCAGTCGGTCCTGTCAGTATGATCAGTTTTTTCATGTTAACAATACGCTCCCAATTTCCATTACTTATGAATTCCCGACAACAAAAAGCACAAGCTTTTTGCTGTATGTGCTTTTGCACAAATTTGCCGTATGAAAAATCATAGATTTTTCATACTATCCGCTTAAATTTTTTTTCCACCTCGTATTTGGACATGGAAATAATGGTCGGTCTTCCGTGCGGGCAATTGTAGGGATTGTCAAGCTCCAAAAGCTGTTCAATCAGTCTGTCCGCCTCCTCAAGACTTATGGAATTATTCCCTTTTACCGCTGCCTTACACGCCATTGACGCAATCTTTTCCCGGATAATCTGCGGCACACCCTTTACCGGACTTTCTGACATCTGTGTCAGAATTTCCTCAAACAGGCATTTGATATCACAGCCAAATAAATCAAGCGGTACGCCTCTGATGGCATAGGCATTCATGCCAAAATCCTCAATTTCAAAACCAAGTTCTTTAAAATAATTTTCATAGCTGTTGATGATATCCGCTTCCTTTGGTGTAACGCTTATGACAACGGGCGGTGTGAGCGTCTGCGTGTAAATCTCATTTGCCTCCACTTTTTTTAAAATCTGTTCATATTTTACTTTTTCATGTGCTGCATGCTGGTCAATCATAAGCATTTTGTCACGGTACTCAATAATCCAATAGGTATTAAAAACCTGTCCGATAATACGGTATTCCTGTTTTGCTTCACGCGTCAGGAGTTTTTCATCAAAAAAGTTAAGCTGCTCTGGCTTTTCTACAATAATCTGATCCTTTGCCTTAATAATTCCCTGGCTCGGCGTCTCGCTTTCTTTAGGCGGTGTGCCAAGAATCTTATTGAAAATCGGATTGGCCATATTTTGACTGTTTTGACTGTTATTGTGCTGCAGGCGCGGCTGCACCGGTGTCATTGGCTGCGTACGGTTGTCGGAAAAAAAGTCGTCTGCGGCGCCGGCATGGTCGTAGCTGCTGGTTAAAATGACATCCGTGTCATTTTTTTTACTGTTATAACCGCTATCCTCGTGAAACACGTTTGCCGCATTTGCCACGTTATCCGCCAGCCGCCGTTTTTTCTCAAACGGCTCCGGCGCTTCCTGTTTTTTAGCGTCTTTTTCCTTTTTGGCACTTTTTTTATCCTGTCCTAAAGTTGCCTGCGGAATCATTTCCTGTTGCGCCAGAAAGTCGGAAATATTGTCCGCAATCAGCTTATAAATGCTGCTTTGGTTGGAAAAACGCACTTCCATTTTGGTCGGATGTACATTTACGTCAACGCTCTCCGGCGGTACCGTAATATGTACCACGCAGAACGGATAACGGTGCTGCATCATATAGGACTGATAACCTTCCTCAATCGCCTTTGATATCACCTTGCTTTTTACATAACGCCTGTTTACAAAATAATTTTCAAAATTCCTGTTTGCACGGTTTAATACGGCTTTTCCCAAAAATCCTTCAATGACTATATTTTCGTCAACCGCCTGAAATTCCATCATTTCACTTGCAATTTCCCTGCCGAAAATCCGGTAGATTATAGCCCGCAGGTCACCGTCACCGTTTGTATAAAATTTTGTCTGTCCGTTGATAACATATTTGAACGAAATCTCCGGTCTTGAGAGCGCCATATGCTCCAGTAAATCCGTGATATAACTCGCCTCGGTCATTGCTGTTTTTAAAAATTTACGCCTGACCGGTGTGTTGAAAAAAAGGCTGCGCACAATAAAGGTCGTTCCATCCGGCGCGCCGACTTCCTCAAACGCAGTTTCATGTGCCCCCTCCAGGCAAAGCCTGGTACCTGTGATGTCGTTTTTCGTCTTTGTGATAAGCTCCACCTTTGCAACCGCCGCAATGCTTGAAAGCGCTTCCCCACGAAACCCCATACTGTTTAAACTCATAAGGTCGGCTACAGAGGTGATTTTGCTTGTCGCATGGCGCATAAACGCATTACGCACCTGCGCATATTCAATGCCGTCACCGTCGTCTGTCACGCGGATAAACTCAATACCACCCTCTTTGATTTCAACCGTGATTGCATGTGCTCCCGCATCCATCGCGTTTTCCACCAGTTCCTTTACAACGCTGGAGGGACGCTCTACAACCTCCCCCGCGGCTATTTTATCAATTGTCGCGTCATCGAGTACATGAATTTCTGCCATGGATTTTAGATTCCTTTCTTATAATTTTAAATGCGATACCGCAACAGTGTATATCATTCCAGTAAAAATTTGCCTGGAAAATCCTTTCAATACAAGCCCGGCGGCTTGCGTTTACCAACGGTTTTTAATTTTGTTTTGCAGTCTGTATAGTGTATTCATCGCATCAAGCGGTGTAAGATTAAACACATCAATTTCCCTTAATTCATTTAAGATATCCTCGTCACTTACCGTATCCAACAGCGACATCTGTCCGATATCAACGTCATCATAGTGTTTAACCTTTTTGTGCTCGCCCTTCATGTCGATGGCAATGTCCTGAACCTTGTTTGTAATATCATTATCACTCAACTGTTCCGCAATTTCCTTCGCACGGTCAATCACCATATCCGGCACGCCTGCAAGCTTTGCAACCTGAATACCATAGCTGCGGTCGGCACCTCCCTTGATAATCTTTCGCAAAAATACAATATCGTCGCCCTTTTCCTTCACGGCAATACAATAATTGTTGACATTGCTGATTTTGCCCTCAAGCTCCGTGAGCTCATGATAATGTGTGGCGAAAAGCGTCTTTGCGCCAAGGATTTTTTTGTTGCTGATATGCTCAATCACCGCCCACGCAATGCTAAGACCGTCATAGGTCGATGTTCCCCTGCCGATCTCGTCAAGAACCAAAAGACTTTTTGCCGTTGCATTGCGCAAAATATTTGCGACTTCGTTCATTTCCACCATAAACGTACTCTGCCCGCTTGCCAAGTCGTCCGACGCGCCGACACGCGTAAAAATCCTGTCCACAATGCCGATATCCGCACTTTTTGCCGGTACGAAACTTCCAAGCTGCGCCATCAGCACAATCAGGGCGGACTGACGCATATAGGTCGATTTCCCCGCCATATTCGGTCCCGTAATGACGGCTACGCAGTGATTGGCATTATTTAAATACGTATCGTTTGCCACAAACATATCGTGGTCAATCATTTTTTCGACAACAGGATGTCTGCCGTCTTTAATGTCAATTACACCCTTATCATTTAAGGACGGTCTGACATAATGGTTCTGCTCTGCCGTCAGGGAAAGCGAGGCAAACACATCAAGACGTCCCACCGCCTTTGCCGTCATTTGAATCCGTTCCAGCTGTCCTGCAATATCATCCCTGATTTTACAGAACAAATCATACTCCAGCGTATTGAGCTTGTCCTCCGCATTTAAAATCGTGTCCTCCAGTTCCTTTAATTTCGGCGTCATATACCGCTCGGCATTGACAAGCGTCTGTTTGCGCACATAATCGTCAGGCACTAAGTTTTTAAAAGAATTGGTAACCTCAAAATAATATCCGAATACCTTGTTATATTTAATCTTCAGATTTTTGATTCCTGTCCGTTCCCGGTCCTCCTCTTCAAGCTGCGCAAGCCAGTTTTTTCCATCCGTCTTTGCTTTTCTTAAATGGTCAATATCCTTATCAAAACCGTCCCTGATAATGCCGCCCTCGCGGATTAACAGGGGCGGTTCTTCACAAATCGCATTTTTTATCAGGGAAAACAAATCCTCAAGCGCATCTATCTGCTCGTCAATTTCCTTTAGCAGCTTTGCGTCAAATTCCTTCAGGACTGTTTTGATATGCGGAAGCATTTCCATGGAATTTGCAAAAGAAACCAAATCACGCGGATTGGCGGTCTTATAGCTGATCTTTCCCAATAGCCGTTCCATATCGTAAATCGGATTTAAATATTCCCTGATTTCATCCCTTGCCACCGTATTTTTGCAGAGCTGGTCAATGGTATCCAGGCGGTCGTTGATTTCTTCTTTATTAATCAGCGGCTGTTCAATATCCGTCCGAAGCTGTCTTGCACCCATTGCCGTTTTCGTCTTGTCAAGCACCCATAAAAGAGAACCGCGTTTTTGCTTTTCGCGCAGGGTTTCCGTCAGTTCAAGGTTTCGCCTTGTCGAGCTGTCAAGAAGCATGAAACGGCTTGCAAGATAAGGTGTAATATGTGTAATATGGCTTAGCTGTGTTTTCTGTGTTTCAAGCAGATACTGCATGAGCGAGCCTGCGGAAATAATTCCCGAAGGAAAATCCTCAAGCCCCATACCGGCAAGGGTGCTGACCTTAAAATGTTCCATCAGGCATTTTCGGCACCCGTCCTCATCAAAGTACCACGGTTCCAAAGAATAAACTGCCATTTTCAGGCGGTTTTTCAAGTCGTCAATATCAAAGCCGCTCATCATAAAGGCATCGTTGCAAATGATTTCCGTTGGCATATATTTGTACAATTCATCAGTTAGTTTTGACAAACCATCGACTTCCGTCACATAAAAATCACCGGTCGTGACATCGGCAATTGCAATACCGATTTTATTTGGAAAATGTGAGATACACATGATATAGTTATTTTTGGACTCTTCAAGCGCCTGCATATTTAAGTTAGTACCCGGTGTGACAATGCGTGTCACTTCACGCTTTACAAGACCTTTTGCCATTTTCGGATCCTCAACCTGTTCGCAGATTGCCACTTTATAGCCTTTTGACACAAGGCGCGTCAGATAGGTGTCCAACGCATGGTACGGCACACCGCACATCGGGGCACGCTCCTCTAATCCACAGTCCTTTCCCGTAAGCGTCAGCTCAAGCTCTTTGGAAACAAGCTTTGCGTCCTCGAAAAACATCTCATAAAAATCACCGAGTCTGTAAAAAAGGATACAATCCTTATACTGCTTTTTTGTTTCCACATACTGCGACATCATCGGCGTCATTTGTGCCATTTTTATATCCTGACCTTTCTTTTGTAGCATAAACAAAACACACTTTAAAACGGGCAAAGAAAACCGTCTGCCCGTTTTTGCTCTTCCCTATTTTATCACAACTGGAAAAAAAATCAAAGGTTGCTTGATTTTAATTGATAAAAATTTTATGAATTGCCTGCAAACTGCTTTGCCCGCGCCAACGCCTCATCAATATGCGCGCAGAAGTTTTGCGCACCTACTTTCGCCGCGAATCCGGATTTTTCCATAACCGCCTTTGGCTGTTCGTTCACATGCGAAAGGATAATCCGGATGTCCTTCTGCTCATATTTTTCATAAAGCTGTTCCAACGAATGCATTGCCGTGGCATCGATGGCATTTACACTCCGCATACGCAAAACCAGACACTTTGTGTCTTCTTTTACGGAAATCGTCAGGATTTTATCCGCCGCCGCAAAAAACATCGGTCCCGAGATTTCATATACAAGCGTATGGGCAGGTACTTCGCGCAGTGTCAGACTGTCAGGATCGTCCTCCTCATCGATGTATTTCCAACTTTCCACCCCTGTAACCTCACTCATGCGCTTCATAAAAAGCACTGCCGCGAGCAAAATGCCAACCTCAATTGCCGCCACCAAATCAAACACAACTGTCAGCACAAAAGTAGTAACCAATACGATAATATCGCTCTTGGGCGAAGATTTGCATAAATTTACAAACGCACGCCATCCGCACATATTATAAGCAACCATAAACAGAATCGCGGCGATACACGGCATCGGAATCAAAGCCGCGTAGGGCATTAATATAACAAGAATCAACACAAGTACAACCGCATGAACCATACCTGCAATTGGTGTACGTCCGCCATTTTTGATATTGGCTGCCGTTCTTGCAATCGCTCCGGTAGCAGGAATACCGCCAAACAGTGCGGAACCGACATTTCCGATACCCTGTGCTATCAACTCCATATTGGAGCGGTGCTTGGAATTAATCATACTGTCCGCAACAACACAGGATAAAAGCGACTCAATTGCCGCCAATATCGCAATTGTGAAGGCATCCGGAAAGATGTCGCCAATGTCTCTTAGTGTAAACGCCGGAAGATGAAATGCCGGAAGCTTATTGCTGATTTCATACAAATCGCCGATGGTATTTACATCCATATGAAAAAGCTGTACCATTAAAATTCCGGCAATTACCGCAATCAGGGAACCGGGAATGGTTTTATTGATGTACGGAAAAATGATTAGGATTGCAAGGCACACAAGCCCGACAATCACCGCCTGCGGATTGATTGTTGCAATATATTTAACTACTGCACCTGCTTTTTCCATTGTTTCTATGGTCACAGTGCCCGCGGGATAAGTAAGCCCTAAGAAATCCTTAACCTGCCCGATTGCGATTGTCACTGCAATTCCTGCCGTAAAACCTGTTGTAATTGTGTAAGGGATATATTTAATCAGGTTTCCAAGTCTTAGAAATCCCATTGCAATCAGAATCAATCCTGCAAGAATTGTTGCAAGAATCAACCCATCCATTCCCTTTTGTGCGACAAT
Source organism: Lachnospiraceae bacterium UBA7110 (assembly GCA_002492295.1). Lineage (GTDB taxonomy): Bacteria > Bacillota > Clostridia > Lachnospirales > Lachnospiraceae > COE1. Next base: position 31,493 of record DKYC01000078.1, on the reverse strand, counting down.
TCCTGCAACAATTGTTGCAAATGCCGCAGTCGGACCGGCAATCTGTACACGCGAACCGCCAAAAAACGAAATCAGAAAGCCCGCAATAATTGCCGTATAAATCCCCTGCTCCGGCGCAACGCCTGACGCGAGTGCGAGCGCAATGGACAGCGGCAAGGCAATAATCGCAACAATAATACCTGCCACAACATCCTTAAGAAACTGTTGCCTGGTGTATGTTTTCATAACCGAAAACAGCTTTGGTTTTAATTTTTCCATATCATTCTCCTCATAAGTAAATATTAAAATTCCATAAACAAAAATAATATAAACCTATTTGTGGAATTTTGCAAGGTTCTATAAAATTTGTTTTGGAAAAAAAGAAAATATCCTGTCAATCGTCTGCATGAAGAATAATAAGCTTATTTTAAATAAATTTTAATGGAATTGCATATATGCGTATGATAAAATAACAATAAACATGAATACCCAGACAAACGGAAAGTTCTATTGGTTTATTCCATTACAAGCAAAAGGAGGACACTTAATATGAAGTACAGGGCACTTGGAAAAACGGGGCTGAATGTCAGTGAGATTGGTCTTGGCGCCGAATGGCTGGAGCGCCATAATGCCGCGGAAGTAAAAGAGGTCATTGACCACTGCGCACAGGCAGGAATCAATATCCTGGACTGCTGGATGTCGGAACCGAATGTGCGTTCCAACATCGGCGCGGCGCTGGAAGGACAACGGGAACGCTGGATTATTCAGGGGCATATCGGCTCTACATGGCAGAACGGTCAGTATGTACGCACACGTGAGCTTGGAAAGGTTCAGGAGGCATTTGAGGATTTGCGAAACCGCCTGCGTACTGACTACATAGACCTTGGAATGATTCACTTTGTAGACGAAGTTGCGGAGTTTCACAAAATTATGGATGGCGAATTTATTTCGTATGTCAAGGATTTGAAACAAAAAGGGATTATCCGCCATATCGGAATGAGTACCCACAATCCTGACATTGCAAAGCTTGCGGCACAGAGCGGTATTGTGGAAATGATTCTTTTTTCCGTAAATCCTGCTTTTGACATGCTTCCTGCAAGCGAAGATTTGAATGAGTACTTTAAGGACGAATATGCCGAAAACATTGGAGGAATTGCACCGGAACGCGCCAAATTATATCAGCTCTGCGAGCAAAACGGTGTGGGCATCACTGTAATGAAGGGGTATGCAGGCGGGAGGCTGTTCTCCGCGGAAACTTCTCCTTTCGGTGTGGCGCTGACACCAATCCAATGTCTGCATTATGCCTTGACCAGACCTGCCGTTGCCAGTGTCATGGTCGGATATGACACGCCGGCTCACGTAGATGCGGCAGTTGCCTATGAAACGGCATCCGAAGAAGAAAAAGACTACGCCAGCGTTCTTGCAAACGCACCGCGCCATGCCTACGTAGGGCAGTGTACTTACTGCGGACACTGTGCACCGTGCCCGTCAGGAATTGATATTGCCATGGTCAATAAACTGTATGATTTGGCAAAAATGCAGGATATTGTACCGCCGACGGTTCGCGCCCATTATGAAGCGCTTTCAGCGCACGCGGCGGACTGTATCAAATGCGGCGGCTGTGAATCGCGTTGTCCGTTCGGTGTACATATCATAGAGCGAATGACGGCTGCCGTCAGGCTGTTTGGATAGGTCATCTACAACCATTTTTATCCATTTCCTATCCAACTGCGATAACTTCATCCGCCATTGCAATGGTTGAGCTTCGGTGCGCAATCATAATCGTCGTGTGGTTTTGGCATACCTTTTGGATTGCCTCGTTGACCAGCTTTTCCGATTTACTGTCAAGCGCGGAAGTCGCTTCGTCCAGCAGCAAAACGGGCGCATTTTTCAACACTGCCCTCGCAAGCGCAATACGCTGTTTTTCCCCTCCCGAAAGCGTATTTCCGCGCTCACCTGCAATGGTTTGATATCCCTGCGGAAGTTCCATAATAAAGTCGTGCGCGTTTGCAGCCTTCGCCGCCGCGATAATATCCTCCATCGGCACATCCGAAGGAGAAACGCCGCTCCTGCCATACGCGATATTTTCCGCAATACTTACTCCATACAGGTATGGCTCCTGCGGCACATAAGCAATCAGGTCGCGGATTTCCTTTTTACTGCAAGTTCCATAGCTTTTTTGGCAGATGCAAATCTCCCCTTCACTAGGCATATAAAATCCTAAAAGCAGCTTGGCAAGCGTGCTCTTGCCGCAACCCGATTCCCCCGTCAGCGCGACAAAACTGTTCTCCTTAATTTTTAAGGATACATGTTCCAAAAGGGGAGCATCCTTATCATAAGAAAAAGAAAGGTTCTCCATGGTAACCGCATATCCCTGCTGTTTTGGCTGACCAGTAACAGATACCTCCGTATCCGTCTCCTCCTCAAGCTGCAAAAAGTAATACAACCGCTCCGCATTGGCAAGACAGTTCATCATTTGCGGCAGGTATGTCCCTATATCAAGAAACACATAGCGGAAGCTGCCATATAAAGTATAAATTGCGGTAAGCTGCCCAAGTCCAATCATGTTTTTGGAGACAAAATAAATTCCCAGTCCAAGAAACGCAAGCGCTCCCGTCAAATCAAACAGACAGTTCAGGCTCTCCAACGCCGCCGAAAGCTTCCCCGCCTTTATCTGCGTGTCATAATAGTCCTCATTTGCCTCATGGTAATCCTCCCACATCGTCTGACGCATTGGAAAAATCTTAATCAGCTCCATTCCCGCAAGAATATTTGTAAGTTTCTCCAGCATCACGCTGTGATATTTTGAAAGCTGCGTACCGTTCTTCTTCATCGGAGACAGAAACAGTGTATTGACTGCAAAGGACAATATGCTTACGCCCAGGAGACACAAAGTAAGCTGCCAACTGTCGCAAAACATCGGAACAAGAAACACAACGGAAGAAATGATTGCCGATAAAAGCCTGCGCAGCCTTGAGCTGTAAATATCTCCCGCCCGTTCCGTATCAAATGTCAGTTTTGACATGAAATCCGCGCTGTGGTGTTCCTCATAATAAGCGTACGGAAGGCGCATTGCCTTTGCAAACACCAGTTTTTCCACCGTGGCAACACCCCTGCGCCCCTCGATATTATAATGGATAATGCCAAAACGCCATAACACCCATCCAAACACAAAAAGCCCAAAAGAAACTGCTACCGACCATAGAAGACCTTGTGCCTTTCCTGCCTGTGCCGCAGCGACAATATCCTCCACAATCCACGCGTTTGCGACTGTGGAAAGCGCCGAACCGATGGTAGAAAGCAGGATTGCAGCCAAATATAAAGGAAGCCGTTTTCCCATAAGCCCCATAAACCAGGTAAAAATTTTCAACTGTTTTTTCATTTTAATCCTCCATACCTGCAGCCTCGCTGCGACTCAATTCAATGCACAATCCCAAATTCCAATGAAGAGCGCTGTCCTTTGCACTGCATCAGTCGTTCGTATGCCCCATGACGCTCCATCAACGCTTTATGTTTCCCAAACTCTGCAACAGCCCCCTGCTCGATTACATAAATGCAATCGGCATTGGCTATTGTCGAAAGCCTGTGTGCGACAATCAGTACCGTACGCCCCTTTGATATACGTGTAATCGCTTCCTGGATCAGCCGTTCCGTTCCCTCATCCACCGCGGCAGTCGGCTCATCCAAAAGCAAAACCGGAGCGTCCTTTAGAAAGGCGCGTGCAATGGAAATACGCTGGCGTTCCCCACCTGATAACCGCACGCCGCGTTCCCCGACAAGCGTGTCATACCCTTGTGGAAGCTGCTCAATGAACGCATGGATATTTGCGTTTTTGCAAGCCTCTATAACATCTGCTTTTGCGGCACCCTTTTTCCCGTATGCGACATTTTCCCAAACACTGACAGGAAATAAAAAAACATCCTGTGATACCAGTGAAAAGCAGGCTCGTGCAGCCGAAAGCCCCCAGTCCTCATACGCCTTGCCATAAAGCAGGAAACTTCCGCTCTCTTTTGGATAAAAACCACACAATAATTTCATAATCGTACTTTTTCCTTCTCCTGAACCGCCGACAAAGGCAATGGTCTCGCCCTTCTTTGCCTCAAAAGAAACGCCTCGGAGGACAGGATGACCTTCCTGATAGGAAAATGTAACATTCTCCCAGCAGATTGCCAGATTATGATTGGTCATACTGTCCGTCAGAACAGTTTCTTCCTGCACCGCAGTAATCCCCTGATATTCTGTCTGTTCCTCAAAAATCGCCTGCACACGCTCAAAAGCAACGCCTGCCTCCCGAATTTCATTCAGGCAAAAAACAAGATTGCCGATTGGTGTCAGAATCCTTCCAAGCAATACCGTAAACGCAAGCATTTCACCTGTCGTAATCCGACCGTTTAGGGTCTCATTCAGGGCGAAAAAATAACATCCGACCACCGGTATATTCGTAATCGTCCCCTTTAACAGCCACCCAAGTGATGAAATCCGCGTACTTTTCCACGCGTGTGCCGCAATATCATCAATAACCGTATCAAGGCGTTTCTTCATGATGTTATATAAATTGTAGCTCCTCCCCACTGAAATACCCTGAATAACGTCATAAGCTGCCTGCGTGCGGTCATCCATGCGTGTGCGGAAGCCTCTCGCAATGTTTGCCAGGCGCTTTGACAGACGGTCTGCCACAATCAGCATCAAAGGATAGCTTGCAAATAAAATCACAATCAGCAGGATATCCATTTTGATAAAATAAACAGTTATGGTAAGCACTGTAATCAAATCAATCAGTAATGTCGGCAAAACCTCCGAGAAAAAAAGACCGATTGCATTCATATCCGATGACAGCTTTGTCATTATGCCGCCAGAGCCGTTTTTCTCAAAATAACCAATCGGAAGCTCCAAGATATGGGCACATAAATCATTCTTGACATCCCGTTGGATTGACGCGTTGTATACCCCGGCGCAAAGACTTTTTCCAAATGCAGCTGCTGCACCGCAAACCGCCAGTCCCGCAAGCGCCTTCAGCAAGTACCCTATTGCGGTCTGCTGTCCCAAAAGCACTTGGTCTGCCGCTCTTGCAATAACATCATTTCCATAAATGATAATCTGATTCAAGACATATGCAAGTGCAATATAGCCAATCAAAAGCCACAGATGCGTTTTCATTGCCTTCCACCAGAATTTTTGTTTCCTTCCCGTCACCATTGTATCTCCCCCTTTTCCAAAAAACCATCATAATGGTCCTTACTGCGACATTTTTCAGCGCCCCCAATACAGTAACACGGATGATACTGCGAGATAATCTCCATTGCACGCTCCTTGTCCTCTTTGGAGACAATTACAAGCATTCCAATCCCAAAATGGAAATGATAGTGGAATACATTACGTCCAATCATATCCTGACAGTAAAGGAACCGGTATAAATCCGTGACCGGAATTGCAGATAAATCTATGGATATATTAAGGTTCTCGGGAAGAAACCGCCCCATTTTCCGATGAAACATACAATTGTTGACACGATGTACTGCATGGAGCAGTTTTTCTTTCTGCAGATGTAAAATCTCATGGGTATAAGCTGAATTTACTTTCAGAATTTCATCAAGAACCAAATTACCGTTTGCCAGCCGTTCATGGAACAGGTTTTTGTTCCGGTCCGCCATAACCTTTATAAAAGGATAATTGGTTCCGTCAATCCCTGTCGTTTGGATGCCGATTACAACATCGCCATTTTGGATATGTCCCCAATGGGGTATTTCTTCTTTTTCCACCACGCCGAATAGAGAAGCCATAATATGAAACTCTTCCTGTTTATAGTTAAGCGGCTGCGCCGAAATTTCCATTCCGGCAAACAAAATATCATTTTCCGCGCAGATATCCCGAAATGCAGCTGCCATTTTGCGAAGACGGTCATGCCGTTCCCCGGAACACAAAACATTTGCTTTTAAAATCACCGGCTTCATACCGTATTGCAACAGGAAGTTGATTCCGCTGACTGCCGTATCCATGCAGATTTCCCTATCATAGCCATGCAGGATTGCAAGCTGTTCCTTCGAGCCGGGAACACACGTAATCATGGAAAATGCAGGATCCCGATACGCTGACAACTCCATTTGAAAGACTGCCGTGTCCGCATAATTGGCATAAATTAAGTGTTCATCCTTTGTATTGAACCCAAGCAGCTCCTGCTTTAATGTATGGAGCTTTCGGGTGTCAAGCCCAATATCACGATACGAAAGCATCCGGTAATCCCACTGTTCGTCATTTAGCAGAGCGTCAACCGAAACGTGAAAAATTACAGAGAGCTCGCATAGCATTTCCACCGTCGGTATTCCTGCGCCAACCTCCCACTTAGATACTGCCTGATAGGAAATATGGAGACGATCCGCCAGTTCTTTTTGCGTCAGTCCCTGTTCTTTCCTATAAAATGCAATTGTTTTTCCAATCTTTTCTTTATCGAACATCTCCCTCACCTCTATCATCAGTATACACAATATTGTCCTTTTTCCGCAATAACGTTCTATTCGATTACAGTTCCCCATACTCAACGGAACGTTGAGCTGCATGCGTATTGCATACAAAAAACACTATGGCAGCGTGTCGTTGTGTTGACGCTACATAGTGTTTTTCTGGATTCGCCCTGTCCTATTGACTTTACTTATTTAAACTCATAACTGTCTCCGTAACGGCATCAAGCGCATTCTTGATTGTTGTACTCGTTTCCGCCATACCCTCGGCAAGCTTCTTTACTTCCGTTGCCACAACCGCAAAACCCTTTCCGCTCTCGCCTGCCCTTGCCGCCTCAATACTTGCATTCAGGGCAAGGATCTTCTGTCTGCTGCTGAATGCCTCAATCTGTTTTCTGCTCTCATTGGCAATTACGACCTGGTCAGCTGCTTTTTGGATACCCTCCTTTAAATTGCCAAGAATATCCTGGTTTTTGTATGTGGAATAGCTTGCGCGCACGAACATATTGATAACATCACCCAAAAGATTCGCTGACGCTTCTATTTCATCCCTCGATTTTACGGATACCTTCTTCAATGCCTCAATATACTTATCCTCATCAATACCAAGCTCCCTTGCCGTTGCACGGAACTTGTCCTCGTCAGGATTTTCAGGCAGCACCTGACCGCCGATGATACTTCCAAGCACCGTACCGTCATCCAGTGTAATCGGAATACCAAAATCTACCAGTCCTGCGTGACAGCTATATACGCCTTTCCCTTCCCTGTCATTCTTTTCACATCTCTTACATCCTTCCGCACTGCCTCTTGTATATTTAATACAAAAGTCCGTAAAATTATAACATCCGCTGATGTACTTGCCGTCATCACCTACCGCAACGGTAGCAAGACCCGTACATTTTGCCCAGTTCGCCATAATATCCTCAAATTTACCCATGTCACAGAAATCCTGAATTTTCATTTTGTCTACCTTATCCTTCCATTAAAATAATTTACCCGTTGTAAAAATGTTCCCTGCTGATGCCTGTTAATTTCCATTTGATTCCTCTGCCCTGAGTTTAAAGATGTTTAAATTCTCAGTCAGTATATTCACATCATCTGCCAGCGACTGTACAAGCTGTGACGACTGGTTCACCGCATTCCCAAGCTCAGAAGCCATCGCAGAGGTCTCCTGTGTCGAAGACGCGTTATCCGTCGCAATATTATTCAATGTGACAATTATGTCGGTAATGGACTCTCTTTGCGCGTTTAAGTTGTCCATCTTTTCGCCAATTGCCCTGATAGAAGCCGCACACGCGTCAGAGGCATCTTTAAGCTCCATAAACATGGACTGCGTCTGCTCGATTACGCCAACCTGTACGTCGGACGCCTCACTCATTTCCTTCATAAGATGCATTGAATTTTCCGAATTTGCAGTAAGTTCCTCTATAATCGCCGTAATCTGTCCGACCGTATCGTCCGACTGCTGCGCAAGCTTTCCGATTTCTTCCGCGACTACGGAAAATCCTTTTCCTGCCTCGCCTGCCCTCGCCGCCTCAATCGAAGCATTTAGCGACAGCAGATTTGTCTGTTCCGCAATATCACCAATCAAGCCTGCCGCTTCGCGAATTCTGTTGACGGCTTCGTTATTGCTTTCCGTCTGTGTGTACATGGAATCAATGTCAACCTTCGTCTTTTCATTAATATCAATTAACTGCTTAAAGGAATCCATGGATTTCGTCGAACGGTCCGCCATAATCTCGGCATTTTCCTCCAACGCCGTAATCTCTTGCGCAGTCTCGGCAATTCCTTCCGCCATATGCTCCACATTGTCAGATGCCGTTGTGGTTGATTCTGCCTGTGTATTAATGTTTTGTGCAATCTCATTAATTGCAATGGAAACATTCTGAATCGACTCGTCCATGTGGGAAAAATTGTCGGAAAAATTGGATACGGCGTTTTCCAAATCCATCGACGTATTTTTAATATTGCCAATCAGACCAACCATCTGTGTCTGTGCGTCGTTGAGTGCTTTTCCGGTTCTTCCGTATTCATTGTTGCTATGTATTTCCACATTGGAAGACAAATCCCCTACCGCCATACGGTCCGCAAGCTTTTGGATTTTAATAAGCGGTGCACAGATAATGTTACCATAAATAACTGCCACAAACATTGCCGCAACTGCGATGACGATTCCGGCTGCAACCATGACGACTTCCATTCGTGAACCTGTTTTATCGATAGCTGATTTGACACTTTCCATATCCGCTTCCATATCATCAATATAATTTCCCGTGGAAATCATCCAGTTCCACGGCTCAAACATTGCCGAGTATGCACGCTTGGGCGCGACAGTAACGCCGTCCGATTTCGTAAAATAAAATTCATTAAAACCGCCTTTCTCAGCGCCTGTACATACAGAATAAATGCTTTGGATAATCATTGTACCATTAGGGTCTTCCAGTGTATATCTGTTGTTTCCTTCCTGCTCCGGCAAAATCGGGTGCATGACAAGAATATAATCAGTATCGTCTATCCAAAAATATCCGCTGCCGTCGTCACCGTAACGCATGGCACGCACGATTTCCGATGCCTCATGCTTTGCCTCGTCCTCTGACAGCTCTCCTCTTTGCACCTTTTCATATTCGCTTTGCAAAATGCTGAGCACTGCCTGAACCTGCGACGTTATTTCACTGTCATAGCCTTCGATTTTTGCATTCTCATAATCACTGTTTGCCATTTTTGACATGGATTCAATCCCTAAGATTGCAACGCCGCCTATCACGATAACAGACATCAGGACAAGAATAAGCGACATCAGAACCAATGAGCGTTTTACACTTCCACCCTTCATACCGAACCTCCTGCAATTTTACAATTTATATATAATTTTTTATATAGTTTGAATAAATTATATATCACATTCATTATAACATCAATTGCTGAACATACCACTTTTTTTCGCATTTTTTACAATTTTTACATTTTTATTCTCTCATTTTTGTGCATAACAGAAAACAGGAAGTCTGTTATTGCAATTCACCGATATAATAAAATCCATGCGCTTCCACAAGCTTTACATTCACAAGCTTTCCAACCAGCGATGCGTCACCCGGAAAATGGACGATTGTGTTGTTGGAAAGCCGCCCGGAAACAAGCGCGGAGTCATGCTCGTTAATTTCCTCCACAAGCGCGCGGTGTACTTCCCCGGTCAGACGCCCGACACGTTTTCTTGCAGTTTCCTGCACGGCTTTTAACAGACGGTCAAAATTTTCTTTAATTTCCGCGTCGCTTACCGGATTAGGCATTGCCGCCGCAGGGGTGCCTGTCCGCCTTGAGTAAATAAAGGTAAAGGCATTATCATACTCCACTTCCTTTACGACTTCAATTGTTTCATCTACGTCTGCTGCCGTTTCGCCCGGAAAGCCGACAATGATATCCGTTGTCAGGGAAATATCCGGGATTTCACGTCTGATTTTATGCGCAAGCTCCAAATACTGCTCCTTGGTGTAGCGTCTGTTCATCGCCGTCAAAATCCGCGTGGATCCTGCCTGCAGCGGCAGGTGCAGGTGCCGGCAGATTTTTTTTGAAGTTTTCATCACCTGTATCAGCTCGTCAGACAGGTCTTTTGGGTGCGAGGTCATAAAACGGATCCGTTCTAGACCTTCTATTTTTTCGACTTCCTGCAAAAGTCCGGCAAAGCTCATCGGTTCATCCAGCGTTTTTCCATAAGAATTGACGTTCTGCCCTAACAGCATCACTTCCACAACGCCGTCTGCCACAAGCGCTTCAATTTCCCGGATAATATCTTTGGGATTGCGGCTCCTCTCCCGCCCACGTACATATGGGACAATACAGTAGCTGCAAAAATTATTGCAGCCGTACATAATATTTACACCCGATTTAAACGGGTACTTGCGCTGCGCAGGTAAATCCTCCACGATTTTGTCTGTATCCTTCCAAATGTCAATAACCATACGGTCGGAGTGGTACATTGTGACGAGCAGCTCCGCAAATTTATAGATATTGTGCGTACCGAAAACCAAATCCACAAACGGGTAGCTTTTTTGTATCTTTTCAATGACACCTGGTTCCTGCATCATGCAGCCGCACAGGGCAATTTTTTTGTGCGGGTTTTTCTTTTTCATGCTGTGCACAAGCCCAAGCCGCCCGTACACCCGCTGGTTTGCGTTGTCACGCACGGTACAGGTATTGTAAAAGACCAAATCCGCCGACTCATCGTCAATCATTTCAAAGCCGATGGTTCCAAGAATGCCGATTAGTTTTTCGCTGTCCTTTGCATTCATCTGACAGCCAAACGTTTCCCCGTCCGCCGTAAGACGCCTGCCAAGCTTTCTGCTCTCCTCCATCACGATTTCGCGCGCCTTTTTCATAAAATAATATTGACGCATCGGTTCCTGCGCAGGCGGCTCTGAATTTAAGTCTATGTTATTCCAGTCAATTTCTTTTTGCATTATTTATTCTCCTCTTCCTCCGAATGCTCCTTCCCAAGTCCTAACATTTCATGGAGAATATTGTACAAATCATTTCTTGTTTCCTGATCGTTTTTACGGTCCCTTTCAATCGTGGAGGCACTTCCCTTATACGGCGATGCGTCCGTGGAAGTGCATTTAAACTGTCCCCACGGCACAAGGGTCGTATCCCGCGTATAAACTTCCCAGTAATCCTTGTCATTCCAGCGGTACTTTCCAAGCAGCCTGTTATTGTTTTTGGAATAGTAAAAGGTCACGGGATTTTCCGAATAGTAAAGGATTACAAGCCTGCCAAACTCACCGTCGTCATAATAGCTGTAAATTTCTTTTCCCGCCTCGTCAATCAGCTCTGGTACTCCGTCGCCCGTCACATCCTTTAATGCGAAATTTTTACAGTAACCCTCCATCATTTCAAGCTGTTTTCTGTAGACTTCCGTAAACTCGTCCAAATGCTCATGCGCTTTCTGATACGCTGATTTTTCTTTTTCCACCTTCGGCACAAGATACGCTCCCGGAATATAAAACGCACCGTTTAAATCCACCTGGAAAAAGCCATTTTCCGTAATCCCCGTAACCCGTACATTTAAAAAACGGTCCAAATATGTCACAATCGGCGAAAAAACATCAGGCGACGCATAGACCGGCGTCGCGGAAGTCGAATACATCTCAAGCTGCATTGGAATAATATTAAGCGCATATGCCCGCGCAGGGGTTGTATGGGCAATTGCAATTACCAGCAATGCCACCGCAAAAATAAGCTTTTTTGTTCCTTTTTTCATAATCCGCATCTCCTATCCGTTCTTTTTATTTTAAATCCTTAAAGTGAAATTCTTTTTCCCCCGAAGCATAATCCGCAACTGTCTGACCATTTCCAAACAGCTTATATTTATAGGTCAAAAGCCCTTCAATGCCAACCGGACCTCTTGCATGGATTTTACCCGTGCTGATTCCGACCTCCGCGCCAAATCCATAGCGGAACCCGTCGGCAAAACGCGTCGAGCAGTTTTGATAAACCCCTGCGGAATCCACCATATCCATAAAGTACGCTGCCGCCGCTTTATCCTCCGTAATAATACAGTCCGTATGATGCGAGCCGTACCGGTTAATATGGCGCACCGCCTCCTCAATTGTTTCAACTGTTTTTGCCGAAAGGATTAAATCAAGGTACTCCGTTGCAAAATCTTCCTCTGTCGCAGGCTCGCTTCCGTATTGTTCTGCAATTTCACGCGTCGCGCGAAGCTCAATTTGATGCGCTTTTAATGCCTCATTTAACCGCGGCATCAGCCTGTCAAGTGCGTCCTTATGGATTAAGAGCGTCTCCACTGCATTGCACGCCGCCGTATACTGTGTTTTCGCATCAATAATCACGGGGACTGCTTTTTCTATGTCAAAGTCCTTATCCACATAAATATGGCAGAGACCGTCGGCATGTCCCATCACAGGGATTTTGGTATTGTTCATAATATACTGCACAAAAGCGTTTGATCCCCTTGGGATAATCAGATTCACCGACTCATGGCAGTTCAAAAGCGCCGAAATTTCCTCCCGCTGTGTTGCCTGAAACAGGCAGTTTTCGGGCAGTCCGCATGAAACCGCCGCATGGTAAATCAAGTTAAACAGCACCCTATTGGTATGCTTTGTCTCACTGCCGCCCTTTAAAATCGCACAGTTTCCGCTCTTGATGCAAAGCGATGCAATCTGAACCAAGGCATCCGGTCTTGCCTCAAAAATAACGCCAATCACACCAATCGGACAGCTCTCACGCACAAGCGTGAGTCCCTCGTCAAGCTCCCTTACAAACTGGACCTGATGCACCAAATCCGCCAGCGCGGTCAGGTTTTCAATCCCTTTCGTCACGTCAGCCAGCTTTTGCTCCGTAAATTTCAGCCGCTTTATCACGGCTTCCGGTATATTGTTTTTTTGCGCCTCCTCTAAATCCCGCGCATTTGCGGCAAAAACTGCCTCTTTATCGGCAAGCAGCGCATTCTTAATCATAACAAGCGCGTTATTCCTGATTTCTGCCGGTACTGCCGCCATTTGCGGACTGTCAAGCTTCATCGCCGCAGCTTTTTCCTGAACTGTCATCATCGTCCTCCCTTTTCCATCCTCTAAATCCGCAAGAAGGAATAAATAATTTCCTCCGTCACAATTTTATCCATTTTAATGTCATGCGGCTCGCTTGGCAGCTCCTCCACAATCTGACAGGCAAACGCAAGCGCCATTGTCGAAAGCTGCCGTTTGTTTGATAAAAATTTATCATAAAATCCTTTCCCGTAGCCAAGCCGAAAACCTGCCATGTCAAACGCAATACCCGGTACAATGACAAGCGTATCCTCATTGGTATTGAAGTGATAGCACAGCTGCGGATTTTCCTTTGGCTCGGGAATTCCCATAAAACCCTTTTCCAACTGCTTTACCGACATCGTCTGATAAAATCCCATCGTATTGGTAAGCCGGTCGGACTTTGGAAAATACACACGCTTTTTGTGCAAAACCGCATCCTCAAAAATCCCCCGCGTCATCACCTCATGGTTATAGTCCGCATAGAGCAGGATATTATCTGCTTCCATATATTCCGGTGTTTTTAACACCTTCTGAAGAATAGCGCTGCTCTTCGCTTCAATCTCGTGCATCGCCAGCGCGCCCCTTTGTTCCAGTATCCGTTTTCTGATTTCTGCCTTCGTTTCCATGCTTTGGCATCAGGATTTCCCTGCTTTTCCTTTCTGTTCCTATTTTCAGCATACACCACCGATTATGCACCAGCTAAGATGTCTGCTTTTTGAACTTTTCCCCAAGATTTGTAATGCTGCCGTCCGCTTCCTGTATTGATACATTATCAAGCTGGCTTTTCAGGCTTGCCCTGATATTTGCGATATATTCTGCCCGAAGGCTTGCCTGTTCCTGTTTTTCCGCACTGGTAAGCCCTTCTTTTTGCGATTTATGGTATAGTTCGTTAATTCTCTTTATTTTTTGCTCAAAATCCATTCTGTTTCTCCTTTTTCAGACTATTTTTATTTTACTACCATAATCATTCCTTGGCAAGCCGTTTTGGTTCCAATTTCAATTTCGGTTCAGGCGTATTCCGGTTACGGTAACGCTTACGCCTGCCAACATCGTTCGATTGGAACGCCCGTGCACATAAAAACAGGCTAAGAGCTCTGTCAAAGCCCTTAACCCTGAATCCAATCAGCCTTCTTTTGGACACGGTCTGTCCTGTGACGCCGCACAGAAAACCCGAACATTATTGTCCGAAATTTCTCACCATTGCAATTTCCCTTGCGTAGCCTTCGTCATCGTTAGGCGTTTCCAAAATAAACGGTCTTCCTGCAAGCAACGGATGATATGCAACCGCAAGCAGTGCATCCGCTCCGATTTTTCCTTCTCCGATTTTCTGATGCCTGTCCTTGTGCGAGCCACAGTCGTTCATGCTGTCATTAAAATGAACCGCATACAGTTTGTCAAGCCCGATGACTTCATCAAAACACTTAAGCACGCCGTCAAGGTCATGCACAATGTCATATCCCGCATCCCATACGTGGCAGGTATCAAAGCAGACACCCACTTTTTCAGACAGCTCCACACGGTCAAGGATTGCTTTTAATTCCTCAAAGCTTCTGCCAACTTCAGAACCTTTTCCCGCCATTGTTTCAAGCAGAACAGTCGTTTGGCATTCTGGCGTAATTGCATTATTTAATGCGTCGGCAATCATTTCAACCGCTTTTTCAACGCCCTGTCCTACATGGGAGCCGGGATGAAAGTTGTAATAATTGCGTGGAAGATATTCCATACGCTGCAAATCGTCGGCAAGCATGCTTCTTGAAAAATCCCGCACGCTTTCTTTTTCCGCACATACATTCATGGTATATGGCGCGTGTGCCACAAGCCTTCCAAAATTATTTTCTGTCATAATTGCTTTCAGTTTTTCCACGTCCTGCGCCGAGATTTTTTTCGCCGCGCCGCCCCTTGGGTTTCTTGTGAAAAATGCAAAGGTATTCGCACCAAGCTTAAGCGCTTCCTTTCCCATATGTTCAAAGCCCTTTGATGACGATAAATGGTTTCCGATATACATGGTTTCACTCCCTCCTATCATTTTTCAGTATTCTCATTGCTTATAAATCCCCCATTTTTGCCGTAAGAAAATTTATTTTTCACAATATGCCTTATCCTGATTTCATCCCCTAAATTTCCAGATTTCACAAATATAATATATCATGTCAAATGATAAACATGGCATCCCCAAAAGAAAAAAACCGATATCTCTCCTTGACTGCAGCCCGGTACGCGTTTAACACATGCTCCCGCCCCGCAAGCGCGGACACCAGCATAATCAACGTAGACTCTGGCAGGTGGAAATTCGTAATCAGATTGTCGAGCACTTTAAACCGGTAACCCGGATAAATAAAAATCTCCGTATCGCCGCTGCCTGCAATCACTTTTCCATTTTCATCCGCCGCGCTCTCAATTGTCCTGCAGCTCGTCGTTCCCACACAAATCACGCGTCCGCCTGCCTGCTTCGTGCTGTTAATAACCTGTGCCGCCTCCGGTGAAACCTGATACCATTCCGAATGCATATGATGATTGAGCAGGTTTTCCTCCTTCACAGGACGAAATGTTCCAAGTCCCACATGAAGCGTCACATAGGCAAGCCGTACGCCTTTTTCCTCGACCTTTTTTAACAGCTCCTGCGTAAAATGAAGCCCCGCTGTCGGTGCTGCCGCGGAGCCTTCATATTTTGCATAAACCGTCTGATAACGGTTCTTATCCATAAGCTTATGGGTAATATACGGCGGAAGCGGCATTTCCCCAAGCCGGTCAAGAACCTCCTCGAAAATGCCGTCATACGAAAACTGAACCAGCCTGTTTCCCTCCTCGACCACATCAATGACCGTTCCGGTCAACAGTCCGCCGCCAAAAACAATCTGCGCCCCCGCACGCGCCTTTTTACCTGGTCTTACAAGCGTTTCCCAAACATCATTCTTTCGGCGCTTTAATAACAGCACCTCAACCGCCGCTCCCGTTTCTTTCTTTTCGCCCATAAGCCGCGCGGGAATGACCTTCGTATTGTTCAGCACAAGGCAGTCCCCCTCATGAAGGTACTCCAGAATATCCGTAAAAACCCTGTGCGCAATCTCACCCGTTTCTTTATTTAAAACAAGCAGCCGTGAGCCCGATCTGTCCGCGAGCGGATCCTGTGCAATCAGCTCTTCGGGCAGATCATAATAAAAATCTTTCTTTAAAAGCGCTTCCATTCTCTCTTTTCATCCTTTATCCGTTCTGCGCTGCACAAAATCCTTACGCGCGCAGCTCAATGCCAAGCCCCTCAAGACCGTTTAAAATCTTCTTCATCGCGCCCGAAACATCGCTCTCCTCAAGTGTCCTGTCCTTTGCGCGAAACGTAATCGAGTATGCTACCGACTTGAATCCTTCCTTAATCTGCGACCCCTCGTAAATGTCAAAGAGCTGATAATCCTCCAAAATCTTTCCGCCCCTTTGGCTGATGACTTTCTCAATATCGCCCACCAAAACATGCTTTGGCACAACCATACTGATGTCCCGCGCTACTGCGGGATATTTCGCAATGCCCTCATATTTTCTGTCAAATGAAGCAAACGGCAGGATTTCCGGCATATCAAGCACCGCTACATAAACCTTCGTGTCAATGCCATAATTGTCGGCAACCTCCGGGTGAATTTCCCCAAGATACCCAATCACCGTATCACTATATTGGATCAGCGCCTGACGCCCAGGATGAAGGAACGGCTTTCCCGCATTCGGGTCATACATAGCTTTACGCTTCATGCCGATATGCTCCAAAAACTCCTCAACAACGCCCTTCATCGTAAAGAAATCGCCGTCCCCATACATTCCAAGTGTAAACTGCATCCGCTCGTCGGGATAATCCACCACGGGCACACTCTTGGGGATATAAATGTTGCCAAGCTCATACAGACGCACATTTTTATTTCTTCTATTATAATTTGTCGCAAGCGAGGTCAGGATGCCGTTGAGCGAAATTGTCCGCATAACTGAGAAATCCTCACCTAACGGATTGGAAATCGTGACCGTTTTACGAAGCGGGCTGTCCGCCGGAAGCAGAAGCTTGTCAAACACCTTCGGACTTTCAAACGAGTAGCACATTCCCTGTGAAAAACCGCAGTACTCCGCAATATCCCTAGCCTTCTCCTCTATCCGAAGCTTAAACGGCAGCTTGCCCGTCATCGCCTCGCCGCTTGGCAGCGTAGTCGGTATCCTGTCGTAGCCGTAAAACCGTGCCACTTCCTCCGCAATATCCGCAAAACACTCTAAATCCTGCCGGAAAGAAGGCGCAGTAATCAGGTTCGTTTCCGCATTATAAGAAAGTTCCAGCCTGTCAAAAATTGCAAGCATTTCCTCCTTTTCAATCTCCGTTCCCAAAAACCGGTTGATACGCTCCGGCTCAAATGGTATCTGCTTTAGCGGCTCAAACGGCGCTTTCACGTCCACAATACCGCTTACAACCTCACCGCAGCCAAGCTCCTCTATCAGCTGGCACGCCCTGTTGATTGCCGCTTCCGCATTGCGCGGATCCAGTCCCTTTTCAAAAATACCGGAAGCATCCGTGCGCAGTCCCACGCGCTTTGAGGAACGTCTGATATTCGCGCCGTTAAAGGTTGCCGCTTCAAACAAAACAGTCTGCACCTCGTCCGTAATCTTTGAGTTCTCACCGCCCATAATACCTGCAAGACCAATCTCCTTTTTGGCATCACAAATCATCAGCATATCCGCGTCAAGCTTCCGCACCTGTCCGTCAAGCGTACAGAATTCATCGCCGTCCTGCGCGCGTCTTACGATAATCTTATGCCCCGCGACCATGTCCAAATCATACGCGTGCATTGGCTGACCGTACTCCATCATTACATAATTCGTAATATCCACAAGGTTATTGATTGGCCGGATACCGCATGCCGCAAGACGCCTCTGCATCCATTCCGGTGAAGACGCAATTCTGATGTTTTTGCA
Source organism: Lachnospiraceae bacterium UBA7110 (assembly GCA_002492295.1). Taxonomy (GTDB): domain Bacteria; phylum Bacillota; class Clostridia; order Lachnospirales; family Lachnospiraceae; genus COE1. The sequence continues at coordinate 13,588 of DKYC01000078.1, read as the reverse complement.
AACACGCGCACAATAACGCGTACAAAGCCCCTTGTCCTGAATTTCAACGGAAATATAATTATTTACATCTTCACCGTTTCCCTTTACCAAAACAGCAGGCGCATGAAACGGTTTTTTGAATGTTGCCGCAGCCTCCCTTGCAATCCCCAAAACACTGTAACAGTCCACACGGTTTGATGTCACCTCATACTCTACTACCGTATCCCGCAGTCCGAGCGCCGCAACTGCATCCTCTCCCGGCGTCACTTTCTTTTGGAACACATACACGCCGTTTTCCGGCGCTTCGGGATACATGTCGCGGCTGAAACCAAGCTCCTCTATCGAGCACATCATACCGTTTGATTCAATCCCCCTAAGCTTTCCTGCCTTGATTTTAATTCCGTTTTCGGGAAGCGGTCCGCCGTCATGTCCGCCCGCAACCCTTCCGCCGTCAAGCACGGTCGGCACGTAATCGCCTTCCTTTAAATTCGGCGCACCTGTTACAATCTGAATCGTTTCTGTCCCAATATTGACCTGACAGACAATTAATTTATCCGCATCGGGGTGACGCTCGATTTTTTCGATATGTCCTACCACAATTTTTTCCAAATTTTTGTCAAGACGCGTAAATCCTTCAACCTTTGTTCCCGAAAGCGTCATTGCGTCCATATATTCCTTATCCCCGCATTCTAATTCGGGCACATATGCTTTTATCCATGATAATGGTGTATTCATCTTTTACCTTACTCCTTTCCCAGCGCATTTTGCCACTTAAAACTGCTTTAAAAACCGAATGTCATTTTCATACAAAAGCCTCATATCATCAATCTCATACTTTAACAGCGCAATCCGCTCCAACCCTACGCCAAACGCAAAACCTGTATACTCTTCAGGGTCAATATTGCACATTTTAAGCACCTTCGGATGCACCATGCCGCAGCCAAGAATTTCAATCCAGCCCTCGCCCTTGCAAAATCTGCAGCCGCTTCCTCCGCATTTAAAACACGACACATCCATCTCTGCCGAAGGCTCCGTAAACGGAAAGTGGTGCGGTCTGAATTTCACCTTCGTATCTTCGCCGAACAGCTCCTTTGCAAACTCCGCAAGCGTTCCTTTCAAATCCGAAAATGTGATATTTTTGTCAATCACAAGTCCCTCAATCTGATGGAACGACGGCGAATGCGTCGCATCCACCTCGTCCGCGCGGAACACGCGCCCAGGCGCAATCATGCGGATTGGCAGTCTGCCCTTCTCCATCTCATGCACCTGTACCCCGGAAGTCTGCGTCCGAAGCAGGATATCCGCATTTACATAAAAGGTGTCCTGTTCGTCCTTTGCCGGATGGTCCGCCGGAATATTAAGCGCTTCAAAGTTATAATAATCCTTC
>DKYC01000078.1:11580-11932 GCA_002492295.1 Lachnospiraceae bacterium UBA7110 | reverse complement strand
TTCAAAGTTATAATAATCCTTCTCAACCTCAGGTCCTTCCACAACCTCGTATCCCATTCCGGTAAAAATCCGCTCAACCTCCTCAAGCGCAATCGTGTTGGGATGGCGGTGTCCCACATTATTCTTCTGCGCCGGAAGCGTCACGTCGATGACCTCCGCCTTCATTTTCGCCTCGCGCAGCTTTTTCTCCATACCTGCCCTTGCTTCCTCCAAGACGCGCTCAATCTCCTCCCGCGCTTCATTGACAAGCTGTCCGACCTTTGGCCTGTCCTCAGGCGCAACCTCTTTCATGCTTTTGAGAACGGCAGTCAGTTCCCCTTTCTTTCCTAAAAAGTTGACACGCACGTCATTT
>DKYC01000078.1:11133-11254 GCA_002492295.1 Lachnospiraceae bacterium UBA7110 | reverse complement strand
GTCATTTAATTTGTCCAGTGCGTCACTCATGTTAATCTGACGGATTGCCTCCGCCTTAATCTTTTCCAATTTCTCCTTCATTGTCACAATCATATCCTTTCTAAAATTTACATAAAAAAGC
>DKYC01000078.1:0-10863 GCA_002492295.1 Lachnospiraceae bacterium UBA7110 | reverse complement strand
CAGCTTGCTGACATATTTCATCTGGACGCCCGTGTGCATAAAAAATCCCCCACAGGAAAAATTCCTGCAAGGGACGAATAAACCGCGGTACCACCCAATTTTCCATATCTGCCGCATATGGACACTCATTTCATACTTAACGCGTCACTCACGTCTTTTCCTACAGCCGCTTAGCAGTCGCAAGCTCCTGACAGCGGTTTCAAAAAAGCAGCTCCAGTGGGAAATTCGACATCCTATCTGAACTTAGGGAGGCTTTCAGCCGGTGACCTCCGTTCTCTGAAAGAAAATAGAATGCTACTTTGCACCTTCATCGCTTTTCAAATTTTATGTTATAAAAAATATCTAAAAATAATCATATGCTAAGTACCCGAAAAAGTCAAGCTTAAATTTTCAAAAATAATCCTCCGCATCCCCCTCCGCAATCCACTTATTCACAAGCGCCCCGCAGAAAAAAATATACATGCAGAAATACAGCCAAATCATCACGATAATAATCGTCGTCAGGCTTCCGTACATTGAAAAACCGCCGAAATAATCCACATAAACAGAAAACCCAAATGAATACAGCGTCCAAAAAACTGACGTAAAAACCGCCCCCGGATAATGTTCCTTCCACACAGGCTGGTTGTTTGGCAGAATACTGTACATCGTGCAAAACACAACGGAAATCATCGCCGCCACCAAAATATGCCGCAGTCCGCCCACCGCATGCCAAAGCTCCGACGTAATCCCGCCGTCCTGTATCAGCCAGTTCGCAATCGTATTGCCAAACACAAGCAGACCGATTGACAGTAAAATGGCAATCAGCAAAAATACCGTATAAAGCGCCGCCCGCAACCGCAAAAGAATGTAATTGCGCGACTCATCAATCCCATAAATATGATTTAATCCCCGTATCAGCGCAAGCACTCCCTTGGATGCCGACCAAACGGCAACCACGGCGGAAACTGACAGAAGTGTCATATTGTTGCCGTGATAGCTGTCAATAATTCCGACAAGAAACGCATACACCCGCTCCGGAACAACCGCCTGCGAAATCGTCACCATCTCCCTTTTGGCAATCGCACCATGCGGAATTAAGCCGCTCACAATCATAATCATCGGAATAATGGAAAGAAATAAAAAGAACGCAGCCCCTGAGGCGTAGGTGCCAACCTCCGCCTCCTGAATGGCTCTGCGTATATCCCTTTGCAGTCTGTATAGTTTTGAACAAAAGCTTTCCTTATAGCTTCTCATAGCCCGCGCCCCTTTTTATCCCGCGCACTTATTATAAATCGTCCACGGACTTTATGGCTCCGTTATAATAATATGCCAGTATTTCATAAGCTGTGAATCCTTGATTTGCCAAACACTTTGCACCGTTCTGCGACATTCCGCAGCCATGTCCAAGCCCCGCGCCATGCACGATAATTCCCTTTAAATTATCTCCACTATCCGCATTATTATCATATTTTTTTTCGATATAAAAATACGCGCTCGCAAGCAAATCCCCCATACAGTACTGCGAACCATCCTTTTTTACAAGCGTATCACCCGCCATGCCAAGCGCCTGCCGGACGGCATGCTGTGTCCTGACGCTAATCATAAAATTTTGCGTTTTGACAAGAAGCCCTGTTACAAGACCGCTCTTTTCACGCCTTAAAATCCGGATATCCTCAATTCCCCCCTCCTTCAAAAGCTGTTCCTTTGACAGGTATTTGGAACGGATACGCACCTTCTGCGGCTGCGCATTGGAAAGGTCATACAAGCGCCTTAAAAACCTGCCGCATGCCTCACCCTCCAAATCTTTTTCATACTGCCACCGATACCACGCTTCATTAAATTCCACGTCGGTTGAATTACCATTGTCAATAAACGCCTGATAAGCGGCCTCACCCTCCGCATCGTTTTTAGCAAAAACCACATTCCCCGTTTCAGGCAGATACGAATCCGACTCTGTCTTCTGCGCGTTCCAAACCCGCGCGCCACCGTTGTAACCGCTTGACGTGGAATAATAAAAACTCTCAATCACTTCATCCCCGTATGTGAGCACTTCATGCCTTGTCTCATCCACCGCCAAAACCGCTTCCGCAGTTTCTCCTATATTTTTATAGACCTGAAACGTCGTGCTGTCGTCCACATTCACTTTCCACTGCGGATAGGCATAGTCTTTTTTATGAAAATATGTATAGGTCCGTGCACTGACCGCCTGTGCCTTTAGCGCCTCCAAAGGATAGGAAGATGGCATTTCGCTCGGTACGACGCCATACAAATACTCTTCAACCAAAAGCTCATTGACAAGCACAATCCCTTCCTGCACATGGAAGCATTCCAGGCTCCCCCGATAAGCAGCCGGCGCATTTCGTTTTAAATTGGTAATTTGAACCATGCTGTTATGTTTTCCTGTAATCATAACAGGCTCTGACGCATCCCCAAAGCATGATTTGTCAAGCATATATTCTTCCCCTTCAGCGTATTCCTTCACCGTATCTCCCTGCTTTACAACCAGCCCGTTATCACAGACAAACGTCAGCGTGTTATGGTAAATCCCTTCAAACCCATCCGTTTTTATTAAAACCCGAATCGTGTCGGAAAGTGCCTCCGCCCTGCTGATTTCCTCTTTCTTTTCCACGTCGCCGTCCATCTTTTCATCCGTCCGTTTTTCCTCTTTTATCTCCCCATGTTCCACGGAATCTTCCGGCTCTCCTTTATCCTGCGTCGTACGGTTACACCAATAAATACCTACAGCCAAAACAACCCAAAGCGATACCAATATGAACTTTTTCAACAATATACGAACATTCCCGTTTTCCCGAATATCCCTTACACCTCCGAACAAAGCTTTAAATAGGAATGCGAAAAAGCAGCCCGCTAAGGCTGCTTTTTGTCATTTGTTTCCCCAAAATGCCGGCTCCTGTATTTTGACTCCTAGCCAATGCTAGGTGGGCAACCGCAGCCATCTCGCTGCCTTCCCCTGACCAAAATGGGGGGCTTGACATTAATCAGGCAATATAGGAATCCCGTTTAAAGTGATGTAGGTTCAAAATAACAAGAGTTATCGCACATTTCAGATTAATTATAGTATACCCCATCACTGTCAAAATATCAATATACAAGACTTCTACATCTTTACTAATATTTGGATTTAAATTTTTGCAATTTTACATATGGATATTTCCCAAAAAGACTGCATAAAATGCAATGCACGTTATTTGCACAATTATTTGCAACTATTCAGTACCTTCATAGTTGCGAGCATCAACCCATGCAAAAACCACTTCGTGGTTGGGTTGATGCTTTGTCTCCACCACGTTTTCATACGGATTTTGCAGCAAGTGCAAAATCCTGTACGAAACAGTTGCAATTATTTTTCATTTTCCCCATGTTCTTCACCTTCATTCTCATGATGAATGTCGTCATGCGCTCTTAAGAACTCTTCCGAAGGTTTTTCTAGCGGAAAGCATAATCTGACCTTAAACAAATCCCCGTCCACCGTAATTTCCATGCCGCCTCCCATCAAATCCATCAGGCTTTTTGCAATCGAAAGTCCAAGCCCATGTCCTTCTGTATTTCTTGAGCTGTCGCCACGGATAAACCGCTCCATCAGGGCATCACCGTTCATATTTAGCTGGTACTTCGAAATATTCCGGAAAATTATGACAGCACTGTCATTTTCTTTCTCAAGGTTTACATAAACCCGGGAGGACGGCTGCGCATACTTGCAGATGTTATTCATGAGATTATCCACCACACGCCACAAATGCCTGCCGTCCGCCGAGATGTAAACCGGCTCCTCCGGCTTCTTTACAATTAATTCCAACCCCGAAAACGAAAGCTTCTCCTCAAACTCCCCGACCGTCTGCGTCAGGAAAACACCTGCCTCAAGCAGCTCCTTCCCAACCTCAAGATTCCCTGTAGATGCTTTCGAAGCTTCAACCAAATCCTCAATCAGCTTCTTTAACTTCGAGGACTGCCGCTCTAACACATCAAGATACTCCTCAGCCTTCTCATTATGCAGCTCCTCTTTCTCAAGCAAATCCACATAGTTAATAATCGATGTCAAGGGGGTCTTAATATCATGCGAAACATTCGTTATCAGCTCCGTCTTAAAACGTTCGCTCTTCATCCGCTCATCGACCGCCTTCGACAGTCCGTCGCCGATTTTATTCAGGTTCTCACCATGCACCCTACAGCCGTAAAACATTCTGTCCGTCTTTACCTTATAGCCCAGATTTCCGTCCGCCATTTCCTTTGCCGCCTTTTGCAGTCCGTTCATCTGCAGCACCAGATGCACTGCCACCATACCCAGTAAAAACGTCTCTACAAGCCAAAACATAATAAACGCGCCCCACGCCTCTGATAGCAGTAGAACAAACTCGATAAATGCCTTAACAATCAGAAACAACAGTAACTTCCAAAGCAGGCTGATGTTACGAAAAATACTTAAGAGCACATTCTTAACAACACTCCACACCTTATAGCAGATGGAATTTCTCCACCATTTCCCGTATTTGAACCGCACGCACAGGCTAAGCATATACCACAACGCAACCGCGCACATCAGGACAGCCGCGCTCAACACAAGCGGAACAAACGCCTGTATTGTATTTCTGATTTCCCTGTTATTCAGGTTATATAAAATCGCATAAACCATGCTCATGAGCATAAGCTCCGAAAAAAACGCCGCTGCTGATATGATTTCCAACGGCAGTCTGTCAAACCATGTCAGGACAATTCCTTCCCTGTCTTTACGGTATCCGCAGGCATACACAAGGAAAACAAATGACACAAGTGTCATAATTGCAAACGAAATCGCCAGCACACAGGCATTTCTACCGTACGAATAAAGCAAATCCACCGCCCATGCAGACATATAATACCTGCTGTTTGAAGTTAGAAGCGTACTGCTATCCGGTACCAGGGACGCAACCCAGTAAGATGCCTCCTCAATCTCCTGTGCAACATGAAGGGTGTAATTTTCGTCAAGGTAATACTCCGGCGAAGTATTCAAATCAATAAACGCCGTTTTTGCAATCCGTTTGGAATCAATAACCGTAAGCTCTTCCCCCTGAATTTCCCTCACATTATCAAGAAGCAGCGTCCCCCACTGACTGTAATCCAGCTTGGTCTTGTTTAGTGCAGCAAAATCAACATATTTCTCCTTGTCTCCCTTTAAAAAATGGTCAATATCATCTTCCACCGATGTTGCATTCCATGCCTCAGCAACAGTCTCCTCATCCATCTGGTTCTCGGTAACAATGTCCTCCTCTGCCCATTCCCCATTTCCTTCATACATCACAGTATATTCATTATTAGAATAATTTAACCTGTACTTGCCCGCTTCATCATCATAACTGTAATAATATTCGTTCAAAAAGCCGAAATTGTTTTCATAATACATCGTCACTTCCCGCACGGGATAATACTTATCTTCGGAGAGGTAATAAAAAATACCCTTTTCCGTGTCAAAACACACCGCATCCGCATATTGACTCCTCCAGACAAAATCACCCTGCTCCCCAAAATCTGACGTGATACTTTGCAGGTCCGACAAATTCTCCCAGTCTTCAACATATCCGTACGCCTGTCCGTCCTGCCCACCGGTTACAAACTGCCGGATTTGGTACAGAAAAACCTTATTTTTGTCCAAGCTTTTCAAATCATCATCCGTCATATTCGTGTCCATATAGAGCGTTTTGTCCCCAAAATCCACCTTCGCAAGGTCGTCCGTCTGAAAAATCCCGTACCGGAATCCCTCCTGTGTAAGATTTTTCTGATTGCGGTGGTTTTTCATATTTTGATATGCATCCAGTGAATACCACGCATTGATATTCCGAAACTCCTCCGCAAGCATCTCCTCGCGTGTCATGTTATAATATCCGCTCCCAATACCGGCAAGGGTTAAAAATCCAAACGCCGCCGTACCGAGCGCACTGCCGATACACAAAATCCATGCAATCATCTTCGCAATGACCGAACCCCTGATTTTATTCATCTTTACAACCAACCTTTCTTACAATACCCGTTTATCCTGTTTCCTCACTTATTGATTTTATATCCGCGCCCCCACACGGCTTTGAGGTATCGCGGTTCCGCGGGATTATACTCCAGCTTTTCCCGCAAATGCCGGATATGTACCGCCACCGTGTTCTCCGTCCCGTACGGATTATCATGCCATACGGCGGCATAAATCTGCGAGGGAGAATACACCTTCCCCGGATTTTTCATCAAAAGTTTTAAAATATCATATTCCGTCGGCGTGAGTGCCACAAGCTCCCCGTCCAAACGAACCTCTTTCGTGCTGTCGTTCAGTTCAATGCCGCCAATAACAAGCGTCTCCTCACCGCCTGTCTGATGCAGTGCACCGCCAAGCTGCATATATCTTCTAAGCTGTGACTTTACCCGCGCCTGCAGCTCCACCGGATTAAACGGCTTTGTCACGTAATCGTCCGCACCGATATTTAATCCCAGCACCTTATCCGTGTCCTCGCTCTTTGCCGTCAGCATAATGACCGGCACGTTGCTCTTCTCCCGCAGCTTTACCATCGCCGTAATACCATCCATTACGGGCATCATCACATCCATCAGCACCAAATGAATATCCTTTTTTTCAATCAGCGCAAGCGCCTCCTCTCCGTTGTACGCCTCGTATACCTTATAGCCCTCGCTTGTCAGATAAATCCGAAGTGCCGACACAATATCCCGTTCATCATCACATACCAGTATGTTGTACATCTTAATCCCCCTGCCCCTTTGCGAAATCTGTGTATTTCGTCCTGTTTTTGTAATTACCCTGTTAGTATAAACCATTTTGTTTTAAGTTCCAACTGGGGAAATCATTAAGAAATGTTTAAGCTTCACATGGAATAATCCTTAGGAATCGAAAAATACCCCCCATAAAAATGGAGGGTAACTCACCGTATAAATTCCATACCGCCTTAAGCGGACGGCACATCCACAATAATCTTTTTCGGGCATTTTTCCCTGCACGCGCCGCATCCCGTACACTTCGACTGGTCAATATGCGCATTGAAATCCGTCACGGTTATCGCCCCCGACGGACACGCCTTTACACACAGTCCGCAACCGATACACCCCGTTTTGCACGCCTTCATCGTGACCGGTCCCTTATCTTTCGAGCTGCACGCCACCGCAACCTTCGCATCATACGGAATCAGCTCAATCAGATTTTTCGGACAGGCCGCCACGCACTTTCCGCATGCCTTACATTTCTCCCTGTCAACCTTAGCGATTCCATCTACAATGTGTATTGCATCAAACGGACACGCCTTTACACAGTTTCCATATCCAAGACACCCATGGTTGCAGGACTTCGCGCCGCCGTCAGGCACATACTTTACCATGCCGCAGTCTTCAACACCCGTGTATTCGTAATTCTTCTGTGTTTTGTCACAATCGCCCGCACACTGGACAAAAGCCGTCATCCGTATCGTTTCGCCTGCCTCAACACCCATGATTTCGGCAACCTGAGCACCGACCGCCTCGCCGCCGACAGGACAGGCATTCACTGCCGCCTCGCCTTTTGCGATTGCCGCCGCAAGTCCCGAACAGCCCGGATAACCGCAGCCGCCGCAATTATTCCCGGGAAGCACGCCAAGCACTGCCTCCTCCCGCTCATCGACCTCCACCTTAAACACAATGCTTGCAATCCCAAGGAAAATACCCAAAATCAAACCAACCGCACCGACCACAATTAAAGCGGTCAAAATTGCTGAAATATTCATAATCTATCCTCTTACTCCTTTCAAAGCCTGCAAAACATAACCAATTTCCCAAAGAACGCCGCCCCTTGCGTTCTTTCTGTGTGAAACTTTTCACACTTATAACAATCCCGAAAAACCGCAAAATGCAATCGCCATCAGTCCCGCTGTAATTAACACAATCGGCATTCCCTGAAACGATTCCGGAATATCGTTATATGCTATCTTTTCCCGTATTCCCGCAAGAATTACAATCGCAATCAAAAATCCGACCGCTGTAAACAGCCCGCTCGCAATGCTAAAGCCGATCCCGTAATTTTTCTGCACATTTGTAAGCGCAATCCCAAGCACCGCGCAGTTCGTCGTAATTAACGGAAGATACACGCCAAGCGCCTGATAGAGCGACGGCACATATTTTTTCAAAAACATCTCCACGAACTGTACCAGAGCCGCAATCACAAGAATAAACACAATTGTCTGTAAATACGTGATATCAAACGTCACAAGAATAAACCGGTAAATCACTGCCGTCACGCCGGAAGCAATCGTTATGACAAAAATAACCGCCCCGCCCATTCCGACTGCCGTATTTACCTTTTTGGAAACGCCAAGAAACGGACATAATCCCAAAAACTGACTCAAAACAACATTGCTCACCAAAGAGGAGCTCACAAGCAAAACCAACAAATCTTTTACGACATCTAACATTTTTTACTCCTCCTTTCCATTCTCGGCAGCGCGTGCCGCGTCAGCAATTGACCCCGACGGTGCATTCACATCCACAAAACGATGCGCACAGCTGCTGTCCTCACAGGACGCACAGTCAAAGCTGCAGCCTGACTGTATCTTATCCGCATTCTGCCCCTTTTCCTGCATTTTCCGTTTTACTCTGTTTTGCAGTGCCGTAAGCGCCGCCAAAACGAAAAATGCTCCCGGCGCCAACACAAAAATACTGATTGGCACATACTCAATGGGCTCGCTTCTTCCGAGTGCAGAAGAAAGAACGGCAAGTACATTGTTAATCACAGAAATCCCAAACAGTTCCCCTGCGCCAAGCAGCTCCCTCACCATACCGATTGCCGTGAGCGCCACCGTAAAACCAAGCCCCATTCCAAGTCCGTCAAAAAGCGACGGTATCACAGCATTTTTTGACGCAAACGCTTCTGCGCGCCCCAATATAATACAGTTTACCACAATCAGCGGAATATAAATTCCAAGCGCCGAATAAAGGCTCGGAATAAAGCCCTCCAACAGCAGTTCCGCCATCGTCACAAACGATGCCACAATCACAATAAATGCCGGAATCCTCACCCTGTTTGGTATAATATTGCGCAAAAGCGATATCAGGACATTGCTGAGCACAAGCACCGCCGTCGTGGTCAGTCCCATTCCAAGTCCGTTGATTGCTGATGTCGTGACCGCAAGCGTCGGACACATTCCAAGCATCAGCACAAAAGTCGGATTTTCCTTCACTAGCCCGTTAAAAAATACATTGATACTTTTATCCTTCATTTGGAACACCTCCTATCACAAACTATCAGAAACCAACAGCACATCATGAAAATACGCAAGTCCCGCATTCACGCCGTTTACCACGGCATTTGTGGTAATTGTCGCTCCGCTGATTGCATCAATCTCACTGTCGTTTGCCGCACCGGATTTTGTATAGGTAAACTGTTCCACATTTTTATTCGCAAACTGCGGCACAAGCACATCGCCCGCCTTCATGCCAAGACCGGCTGTCTCGGAAATACTAAGAATCGAAATGCCGTTTAACGTACCGTCAAGCGTCACACCTATCGAAAACTGAATATCGCCGCCATAGCCCTCATGGTCAGTCACTGTGATAACATAGCCTACATGACTTCCGTCGCTTCCAATTGCCTGCATCACTTCATCAATATCCACTCCGTCAACAGCTGCGCTGACTGCCGCTCCGCTTGAATCCGTCACCGTCTCAAACGATGCTGCCGCTGCAAATACATTCGCACATGCCTCCTGCTTCGCCTTCTCCTTCTGCTGCGCAATCGGTTCCTTTGTCACATCATAAACCACACCTAACAACAGCCCTGCCACAACCGTAATTGCAAAAAGGATCAGCGCATCCTTTATCATTGCTGATTTTTCATTCATTTTTCGCCGCCTCCTTTTTGACTTTTTTCATACCAAATGCCGTCGGTCTCGTGAAATTCTCAATCAAAGGAACAAGCAGATTTCCTAAGATAATGGCATAGGAAACGCCCTCCGCCGAAGGTCCGAAAAGCCGGAAGATTCCCGTCATAATGCCCAAAAAGACGCCAAACACATACTGTCCCTTCGCTGTAATCGGTCGGGTTACATAATCTGTTGCCATAAAAAACGCCCCAAGCATCAGACCACCGCCTGCAAGTTGTGATAGGATATATTCTACATCCAACCCGTGCCCGCTAAAAATGAAAATAAATATGACAAAACTTATGATATACGACGCCGGCACACGCAAGTCAATCACTTTCATAACCAAAAGAAATACCGCACCAATCAAAATCGCAATCATGCTTGTTTCCCCAATGGTTCCGGCTGTCCGCCCAATCACCATATCCAGTACATTCACACTCTCTCCTGCCTTAATTGCGGCAAGCGGTGTCGCACCCGTATAGGCATCACAGTCAAAATTCGTCATAATCGACGTAAACGAAATCAGCAGAAAACAGCGTGCCCCAAGTGCAGGGTTCATAAAATTCTGCCCCAGTCCGCCAAAAAGCATTTTCACCACAATGATTGCAAATGCACCACCGATTACGCCAATCCAAAGCGGCGCATTTGGCGGCAGATTCAGCGCTAATAAAAGTCCTGTTACCACTGCGGAAAAATCCATCACCGTAATGTTCTTTTTCATGCACCTGTCAAATATGTACTCTGACAAAACGGTTGTCAGCACTGTAATCATCACCAGCAAAAGTGCATGAAATCCAAAGTTGAATACGCCAAAGAGTGTCGCAGGAAGGAGCGCTATCACCACATACAGCATAATGCGTGATGTCGTATCCTTCGACCGCACGTGCGGATTTGACGATACCCGAAACATTGTATCTAATTGATTGTCCACCTTATCCTACCTCCATTTATATTTCCGCGAGCAACGAGCCAAGTGGCTGCTTGCAGACATTTGGCGACTGCCGCG
>DKYC01000129.1 GCA_002492295.1 Lachnospiraceae bacterium UBA7110 | reverse complement strand
GGCTTGATGCTGTAACAGGAAGCCAAAGGCTGAACTGTTACAAAATAACTCATACAAAAATATTATTTCACGAGGGGGCGCAGATATGCAGCAGTTTCAGGTAAGGACGGATTTGGCATTGGAGGCGACGGAGAGTGTTCGCAAAAGTGAAACCGGAAACCTTAGGGGGATTTCAATTGAAGAGTATGACGCAATGGAGGACGTGCACATCTCGAAGGTGGTGATACTGAGCAAAAATGCAGCAAAAAGCATGGGAAAGCCGATGGGCACGTACATTACGCTGGAAGCGCCTGATTTGCAGGAAAGCGATGAGGATTATCACAGGGAAATATCAAAGGAACTTGCCAAGCAGTTAAGAGGAGTGCTTCCTGACATCAATGAGGAGAAATCCGTGCTTGTGGTCGGGCTGGGGAACAGGGATGTGACAGCCGATTCGCTAGGACCGTGTACAGTCGATAATCTTTTTATTACGCGCCATATTATCAAGGAATATGGAAAACAGGCATACCGTGTGCCAAAAATCCATCAGATTAGCGCACTGGTGCCAGGAGTCATGGCAAAAACGGGCATGGAAACCGCTGAAATTATAAAGGGAGTCATAAAGGAAACAAAACCTGACATAGTTATAGTAATAGATGCGCTTGCCGCAAGAAGCACAAAGCGTTTAAACCGCACGGTGCAGATAACGGATACGGGGATTCATCCCGGTTCGGGCGTAGGCAACCACAGAAATGCGCTGACAAAGGAAAGCCTGGGCATTCCTGTCATAGCCATTGGCATTCCGATGGTAGTGGATGCCGGCACAATTGTGTCAGATGCGCTTGAAAAGCTGTCACAGGAACATGCCGGAGGAAAAGCATCATTGGATTATTTTAGGAATAGTACGGATACCCAGCTTCATAATATGTATGTAACAGCAAAAAATATAGACGAAACCTCAAAAAGACTTAGCTATACCTTGTCCGAGGCAATCAATATCGCACTCGACATGGGGCAGGAGGAGTGATTCGTGAAAAAAAAACTGATATTGACGGCGGTCCTTGCCTTTTTTATGCTTAACCTTATTTTCAGGGCAAGGGCTGACATTTATGACACCGATTTGGGAATTACGCAACGCATTTTCAGGGAATCAATTGATAAAGGAATTTTGCTGTATAATTCTTTTTTGGTGTATGCTGACAGGGAATGGGAAGAAATCAGTATTAGCCAAAGGGTTTGGAATAAGGCATGGGACACACTGCCGGTGATAGCACTTGCAAAGCGTGGGCTTAGGGATGACGCATATCTTTGCGAGTATCTTCAGGAAAACGCTTCCCAAGTAACGCCGCTTGAGGCAGCAGTGCTTGCAGAAAATGAGGTGGCGAATGAAGCGCGCAATGAGACCTTGGGGGAACTGACAGATGGTGCTTTCTGTCAGGTTGACGAATTTATTCCTGCAGCTGCGCCGCAGGCAGTTTATTCCAGGCAGCAGCTTCAGGAGGAAGGATTTATAAAAGGCACTTTTTATTCAGAAGATCCAACGACAATGATTCGTCCGGGACAGCTTAATTACGATACACTGATGGGATTTGACGCGACACTTAAGCAGGACAGCAGCATGCCCCAAATTCTGATATACCATACGCATTCCCAGGAAACATACATAGATTCCGCTCCAAACGACGACAGCACTTCTATTATGGGAGTCGGGGAGCATCTAAGCAGCATCCTGCGGACAAAATATGGCTATAACGTGATTCACCATATGGGAAAGTATGATGTTGAAGGCAGGGACTATGCCTATTCCAATGCGATGGCGGATATTGAAAACGTGCTGACCCAAAATCCGACCATTGAAGTCATTATTGATCTTCACAGGGATGAAACAAGTGCGGATACGAGGCTTGTGACAACCATACAGAATAAAACGATGGCAAAATTTATGTTTTTTAACGGATTGAGTTATACAAGAGAACTTGGGGAGCTGACGGGACTTCCCAATCCTTATGTGCAGGATAATCTTTCCTTTGCGTTTCAAATGCAGTTGTTTGCAGAAGAATATTATCCGGGACTGACAAGACGGATATACCTGAAAGGCTATCGGTACAATATGCATTACAGACCAAAAACATTGCTGATTGAGCTTGGCTCGCAGACCAATACAGTGGAGGAGGCGATGAACTCCTGTGAACCGTTAGCGCATATTATATCAGAAGTGCTGAATGGCAAAAACAAGCAGTAATTGCCGCAAAACCCGCGTTATCCGTTAACATATTGCCCAAAAAACATTGCGGAAAGATAGGACAATGTCACGAAAATAAGGCTTTGTAAGGAATTTTCTTACAAAGTCGTTTTTTTAGTGCTATAATTAAGAATGTAATAGTTTTGTTATTAACTTGTTTAAGGGAAAGAAAGGCGTGAGCGTCAATGTTTGAAATTGGTGATTTTGTGATTAAAGCAAACAATGGTATCTGCAGGGTTGACCATATAGGACATTTGGATATATCTTCTGCAAATAAGGAAAGGCTTTACTTTTTCCTGACGCCGTTGAATGAGACAAACACAAAAGTGTATGTACCGGCAGATAAGGCGGATAACGGACTTAGAAAGGTTATAACAGAAGATGAAGCATGGAAGTTTATTGAAAAAATACCTAAAATTGCTGAAGCATGGATAACTGATGACAAACAGAGGGAACAAAAATATAAAGAAGCAATCCAAAGCTGTGATCCTGTAAAACTAATGAGTATCATCAAAAGCATGTATACAAGGATGCAGAAACGGACGGCGCAAGGGAAAAAGAGTACTTCCGTGGATGAACATTTCTTCAAAATTGCGGAAAATAATCTGTATACGGAGCTTGCATTTGCAATTGGGAAGAATAAGGAGGATATGCAGAATATTATTACGGAAAAAATTGCGGAAAAAAAAGTAGAATAAAAAGCGGATACAATTCAGACAATTTGCTGCCGATAATACTTTTCGGCAGCAAATTGGTCTAAAAAGAGGCGTTTTTTAGCCGTTTCAAAAAAAATGAAAATATATACAATTTCATGTTGACAGATAAGAAATGAAGTGATAAGATAACTCTTGTCGCTAATTGACACAATGTATTTTCAATGATAGATGGTTTTGTTTATTGAATTTATTCAAATACGGTTTTAGCTGAATAAATAAAGAAAACAAAAAATATATCAAAAAATGCTTGACAAAATATGACAGTCTGTGATAATCTAAGGGAGCTGTCACAATAAAGACAAGCATTGGAAAAATTTAATGAAACAGTTTGAACAACTGAGAACCTTGACAAATAAACAGTA
>DKYC01000060.1 GCA_002492295.1 Lachnospiraceae bacterium UBA7110 | reverse complement strand
AATTGTCATATCTTGATTCTTACCCAAAAAGAGGTATTTTTTTCCAAAGACACAAATTATTTTACACTACCCACAAAAACGAATTTACATAGTGAACCTAAATAAGAGGATTTTCATTTCGATAAAATGAGGAATATCTGTGCACTCCTCTTTGATCTCATTGGGATTTCCGAGAACGCGTTTGCCATCAAGAATTGCCGTCACCTGCTCCAACAATAGAGAATTATGCTCAATAGCAAGAGATGAGTGAATTGTTCGAATGCGGTTCTCGCGCTGCAGGTGCGGGCTGATAGTTCCTTCTTGCAACACGGTAATCCGACCGACCTGTTCGCTGATCTCCGCAATCAGGAATGTCATTTTATCCGTCATGTGAAATGGCGGTTTATAGTCACTCATTGAAACACCTCCTTAGTTTACAAAGATTTCCGGCATGTTGTACTGTATATCTGCCGATTCGCGGGCAGCTCCGACATTCCTGCTCTGGAGCAGGGAACGACGCAGCTTTATTTCGCTGCCCTGTGTCATCACGACATATTCATCTCGATGCTGGCGAATGTATGTAGAGGTTTCGCGGGAGAATCCGCTCCTCTGCAATAATATGGTGAGCGGATTTGTCGTTCCATATTCCACATACTCGTACCAGTCATTCTGGAAGGTTTCAACATTGTGAAACCGCTTATATTCATTGGAAAAACGAAGGAAGTAGTTGGAAATGCTGAAAAGGATCGCATTCTCAATTACCTCCAGCGTATCCGCAATCACGATATTTCTGTAATCACGGGAGTCATTGTAGCGTTCCTGCTTGCCATTAACCTTTACGCCAGATTCGGGGTTGTTTTGCTTGAATTCGATGGCCTTATTCATGATATGGCTGCGTCCCGTTCCCTGTATCCACTGAATTAGGATAACAGCGTACCAGCGTAGCATTCCGTGCTTTCCTGTTTTCTTGCTGACTCTGCCGAGCGTCTGACGTTCGTATTTTTCCCATTTGAAAACATGACACATCCGCTCAAGAAAATCTATCAAATCATTGTAGTTTACATTGCCATTGATATCCAGCCTTGGATAGCTCATTCCTCGTGCGATGGCGGTAGTGAGGTTTTCCGTCTGGTCTACAGACACATTGATGTCATCGTCCGGCTTTGTGGGTTTCTGTTCAAAGTTCGCCTTGATGAGCTCTTCGCCACCTTCTTTGAGAAACGGGACAAATCTTCTTTGACCTTCTCATTCATACTGACAAGAAAGACATTCCCGTATAGGTTGTCCGCTGGCATATTGACGCCTTCAACCAGTGTGCTGGTACAAAAGATTGTGGTAAGGGTTGTCTTTGCACAAGGCTGTTGGTATTTTATCGGAAATATTTTGTAAATACCTTGTGTTCTGCAAAAAAAACAAATAAAATAATATAAAATATATGAATGGATTTCTGCCCGTCAATCGTATTATCTATGAAACAGTTCATAAATTACACGATTAATGGAGGAATCAAATCATGAGAGCAACAAAATTTTTAACAGGTATGACGGCTGCAATACTAATCTTTTCGATGGAAACCATAAGCGTTTTTGCGGCGGAACCGGTAGCCGGCATAAATTATGCAGATCCCGGTCATAATGGAACCTGCAATTACTGCACCACCGATTGTCCGTTTATAGACGAAGATGGCGACGGTATCTGCGATAACTACGCTGCATCCTGTGCCTGCGGGTTGGGATATGTTGACGAAAACGGCGACGGTATTTGCGACAATTTTGCAACAGGAGCCTGCGGATTGGGATATGTTGACGAAAACGACGACGGTATTTGCGACAATTACGCATACGGCAGCGGATGCAGAAACGGCGGCGGACATGGATGCGGCAGAGGCGGCAGACGGGGAGGCTGCAGAAGATAAAGCGAGGGAGCTTATGCGCAGTGAACAGGAGGCAAACAGAGCAATCGAACAATATTCCGATATGGTTCGCCGGCTTTGTATGATACATCTGAAAAATTACCACGATACACAGGACATATTTCAAACTGTGTTTTTGAAGTATGTCCTAAGCTCCGTTGTATTTGAAAGCCAGGCGCATGAAAAAGCATGGTTTATCCGTGTAACCATAAATGCCTGCAAGGATTTATTAAAAGACTTTTTCCATACCCGTATCGTTGCAATTGACGAAGTTGAAGAATGTCCGTACACTTTATCACAGGATAACAAATCCGTCTTAGAGGCAGTGCAGTCATTGCCTCCAAAATACCGAAACATTGTTTATCTTCATTATTATGAAGGTTATACTGCTCCCGAAATCGGTAAAATTCTTGGCAAAAACGTGAATACGATTTATACCTGTCTTACACGTTCCAGAAAATTATTGCGGGAAAAACTGGGAGGTGATATCGATGAATGACAGGATAAAAGAAACGTTTGATAAAATTTCTGCCGAAACAGCATTAAAGAATGAAACAAAGGCATTTATTGCCAAAAAGATAAACCAGAAGAACGCATTCCATCCGTTCCTGTATCAGCATATAGTCCCTGTTATGGCATGTTTCGTGTTTTTGCTTACCGGATTTTACGGATACCGTGTATATTTTACCCAGGCATCGATTATCAGTATTGACATTAATCCGTCGTTTGAGCTCAATATTAATCAATTCGGCAAAGTCCTTTCCATCGACAGCTATAACGATGACGGCACGCAGTTGGCAAATTCTTTAAAAATACGTTATATGGATTATACGGACGCACTTGATAAAATTTTAGAGGACGAAAGCATTGCCGCATATTTAAGTCAGGATGAGCTGCTGACCATATCCGTTGTCGGTCAAAGCGAGGAAAAAAGCAGGAAAATTCTTGAAAATATTGAAGTCCATATTCCAGAACAGCATAATGTCTGTTGCCATACAAGTAATTTTGAGGAAGCCGACAAAGCGCACTGCGCAGGCTTATCCGTCGGCAAGTACCGCGCTTTTTTGGAATTGCAGAAAGTCAATCCCAATGTCACAATCGACGACGTTAAAGGTCTTACCATGCGGCAAATCCAAGAGCTTACAGGGATTTCGGGCGAAACGGAAGATAATCCGTCCGTCGGACATGACAGTGGGGAAAATAGAGGCGGACACAGACACCGGCATGGCGCAGGCATGAATTAATCGCTTATATCCACCATTCGGGTGTAAGCTCCCCAAGTGTAACTACTTTTTTGGTTTCATAGTCGAGCATGATTTCAATATTCCGGTATTTATCAGGCATTAGCTGAACCATCAGTTCGCGGCAGGCGCCGCAAGGGGCGCCGGTCTTTCCATTCGGCATGATTGCAAGAACCTTTTCGATTTCCTGCTCTCCGTTCGTAATCATTTGAAAAATGGCATTTCGTTCCGCGCAGATTCCCAACGTGGAACAGGTATCGACGCAAACGCCCGTGTAGATTTTGCCGCTTGCTGACAATACTGCTCCGCAACGCCGCCTGCCTCGATATAGTCCGATATTTTTCGTCCGTTTTGCACTGCTTTTGCCATTTGGTACATTTTATCCCATTGTGTGTCCATATTCCTACCTCCTTGCCGCTGATAGCATTTCGAGTTCTTTTCTATGCTGCATATGAATGCCGATATGTCCGATTCCTAATATCACCGTCGCAATTATCATCCACACAACTTTGCCATAAATGCCAAGCAGAAGAAATGCAATGACCGGCAGCGTTGCGCCTGCGACGGGGATGCCGAAAAGACTGCTGTAAAAGTCCGTCAGTTTCCGGCTGCTGCGAAAATAGCGTATCCACCATAGCTCATACATTGCCATGACTAGAAAAGCCGCTATCAGCCACCAAGACCAAGCGTTCCGTTGATGTAGGTTAAAGTCAGAGAAAATTAATGCGCAGCAGCTTGTTAATACCTCTCCCGTTCTCTCAAAAAACAGTAATATTTTATTTTCCTGTTCTGTGCTATATCCTTGCGGCATATTTTTTGTCCAAATGATGTTCGGGATAAATAGCAGTATCAAAAACACCATTCCAATATAAGAAAAGCCAAAATTCCCTGTCATTGGTTGGTACCCCTTTCTTTCTTTGATTTAATCATAATCCTCTTCACGCCACCACCTAAGCATTTCCTCCTCGCCAAAATCGTTACAATTATGTTTTGTTTGGCGTCGTCTGCCAAATCTTTGCTGTAATTTTTGGGCAACTGTCGTTTTTCCGCTGCCTGAATTTTCTCTAAACATAATAAGCTTTCCCGAATCATTCCTTCACAGAATCCCGATTTGTACCGCTAATAGAATATCATAATCACACTTATATTACTATTACATTTTCGTCAAATTCCGTTCATTATAGAAAAGAGCTGTACATTATAATTTAAATGTGTAAAATTTTGCGGTAAAATACGCATTTTATTGACAAAAAATAAAATAGGATATACAATCGTTCACAAATTAACGCAAATGGGATATGCAGAGGAGACAATCCCAACTATGACAAATGACTTAACAAAGGGACCCCGGTTATTGCAGAAGCACAGGAAAGTATTTGGCGAATTGTTAAGAAATGTGGAAAACCGACAGATTAGGAATAGTGGCAAATTATGATAGAATTGATTATATGTGACGACGATGCCATGTCACTGACTCAGACCAGGCAATTTCTGGCAGGCATGATGCATCTGTGGAATGAGGAAATCGAAATAATGACATATACGGATTCGGACAGCCTGATGAAAAGGATTCGGTCTGAAAATGAGCGCACGGATATCCTGCTGCTTGATATTGACATGCCGGACATATCCGGACTCAAAATCGCTGAATTTATCCGCGATGAGGGCAGGGACATCATCGTAATCTTTCTCACGGCGCACGCTGAGTTTGTATATATGTCCTTCCAATATGCGCCATTCCGCTATATCAGAAAGGAATACATGAAAGAGGAACTGCCTTCTGCAATGAAAGCCGCCATAGCGAAACTGTCGGCGCGGCGCAGCTGTTCCATCTGCCTTAGGACGCAGGAAGGGGAAGTTTCTGTAAAGATTGCTGACATTACTCATTTTCAGATGGAAAACAGGCGCGTTTGCGTGTACATGGCACAGGGCGGGACGTATATTGTATGGAAGAAATTGAAAGAACTGAAAGCGGAAATTGATGCGAGGGATGGCAGTTTTATTTATGTCCATAGCGGATGCGTGGTAAATCTTCGGCATGTCAGGACACGCAGGAATGGAATGGTAGTGCTTGACTGTGCCGGGGAAATCGAAATCCCTGTCAGCCGCCGTCGTAAACGGGAGGTTTCCGCTATGATTTCCGATTATTGGAGGGATTATTCATGAATGTCATATCCCTGATACAGGACAGTGTGGCAACAGGAATTGAAACGTGGCTCTGTTATGTATTTTGCAGTGTGTTTTTGGACGTTGGTTTTTTCAAAAAACGGAAGGTTCAATTTGCGGCGGCGGCAGTGTTTTCCGTCCTGATTGTGGAAGCGGGCGACGCTTTTTTGCCGTTTTCCCTTGGCAGAAGCATGATAAGTTCTATATTTGTTTTTTATTTCTTTCAGGTGGTTTTATACAGAAAATATTATATAAAATGCGCGGCGCTGAGTCTGTTTTACATGCTGATACTTGCCATGTCGGATTTCAGCATACTTGTGGTATGCAGCCTGACAAGCGGGAAACCGTTTGATGTGTTTTTGTCCATATCGGTATACCGTGTCATAGCGACTGTAATCCATACGCTGGTGCTGGCTTTTGTTGTTTACCTGATTTATCATATAAGCGAAAATACGTTCCCAATGGGAAAGCGGTATGTAATTTCCCTTTTAGTGCTGGGTATCTTAATTTTGGTGACAACATTGTTGATATTCCAGTATTTTCTGTCAATGGGGCATATCGGTCTGGCAGACTTTTTTGTTTGGGGAATGCTGGTGGCATTGTCGCTTCTCTCCTTTTTTTATATCATTCGACTGGCTCGGACATATACTGTCCAACAGGAAAATATGCTTTTGAATATGCACAATGAAATGCTGCTCAAATCTTTGGAGGAGAACAGAAAAAGCGATGAGGTATGGAGGGCGAAAATTCACGATTACAAACATCATCTGATATACATGACAGAACTGGCGGAATCGGGGGATTTTGACAAATTAAAGGATTATCTGAAGCAGGAAATGGGTGAAATCAGGAAAGATACAGGCATTGTACAGTCCGGATACGCCGGTATCGATTCGATTATCAATTCCAAACAGATTCTTGCGCAGAGCCATCATCTGCATATGTTCTGTAATGTAAAGCTGCCGGAAAATCTTGTGCTTGACAACGCCGCTATCGCGTCTGTGCTCGGGAATCTGCTTGACAATGCAATTACGGCGGGGGCAAGGGTCAGTGGAAGTAATGTTGAGGTGAATATCTACATGGTAAAAAATAACCTCTGTATAAAAATCTGCAATCAGACTGTTTCGGAGCAGATTGACTTTACGCGCACATCGGCATCCAATAAGCTTTGGCACGGAATCGGGTTAAAGAGCGTGCGCAGCAGTGTTGGGAAACTGGACGGGGAGTTCAGCATCGAAGAACGGGATGGCGTTGTTACCGCATTTGTTACATTTTACAATGTCTGTCCATGAACAGATTTTGAACTGTTACAAATTCGTTAAAATTGTAACAGTTTTATTTTTTTTGTTGAATTGTATATCTTTTTATGATAAAACGAAAAAAGACTTAAACGTTTAAGTGAAAAATGAGTAATTTATATTAAAAAACTGGCAGAATTTAGTTTAAACAGTGTTTTATCATAGGAGGAGTATATAAAAGTGAAGGAATGGACACAGAAAGAGAAAAAACAATTCGTCATTTTTGCGGCGGTAAATTTTGGCATGACAATTATTATGGGGATTTTAATGGGTATCAGCTATTACATGGGAAATGATGTGACAGCATTTCCCATGGCGCAGATGATGTATCCGGCGGCAGGAGTTATCTTGGCGCGGATGCTGACAGCTGACAAGGAGGAAAAGCTTCCATCCAAATTTTTTGTAACCCATTTGGTGACGGCGGGAACAGCAGTCCTTTTAACAGTCGGCGGGATGTTTACGTCGCCGGAAATGGGGTATCTGATTGAGAATTATGTGATTATTGCAGGCAGTATCATCGGATTAATCATGCTGTTATGCGAGAAAAAGGATGTGAAGGAGCGCTTTGGTCTCCGTTTTAAGGGACACCATGTGGGGCTGTCATTATGGATGATGCTGTTATTTCTGGTATTGTACATAGCCCGGCTGCTCCTTTCCGGATTGACGGATGGAAGCGCGGGTGAAGTGGCAGCTCTTTTTGCAAGTCCCGCAACGTGGGGAATGATGGCTCTTTTGGCTGTAACCTTCTTCCTGTCATATAATGTTTTCTGGGGAGAGGAATACGGTTGGCGGTTTTTCATGCAGCCACTGTTCCAAAAGCGCTTTGGGCTAAAGGCGGGGGTGATTTTGCTCGGTGTAATATGGGGACTGTGGCATATCCCAATCAACATTTTTTATTACAGTCCCGACACATGGATTTACAGTATCCTGCTGCACCAAATTACCTGTATCACACTTGCTGTTTTCTTTGGATATGCATATAGAAAGACGGGAAATGTGTGGGTGCCGGTTGTGATGCATTATATTAATAACAACATGGCAATGGTAGTGACCGGAAGTGCGGATTTGGGAAATAATGTGTATGGCTGGAAGGATGTGCTGGTATTGCTGGCCGTCAATGGAATCGCGTTTATGCCATTTTTATTCAGCAGGGTATATCGGGAAAAAGAGTCAGAAAGCGACATGGGGCAGCAGGTTCAGGAGATATGATGGGATGGAAGATGTAACAAAATCACAACACAGAGTCAGAGCGTATAGAAAATCTATATGCTCTTTTTTAATGCGCAGACCCGTGACCGAATACGCAAAAAAAACAGCCGAATAGACAAATTTCTTCTTTCCCGATTTATGGCGTGTTAATATGTTACGGATAAAAAAGGAAGATGATATGAATGAAAGAACAGATAAAAAACAGATTGTTTCGGATTACGGATTATTTTGATGATAACATTTTACTCAAATCAGTCCGTCAGGGAATGGTGATGATGATACCCGTATTGGTAAGCAGCGCTGTGGCATTAATGTTAAGCAGCCTTCCGTTTCCCGGATACCAAATGTTCCTGAATAAGTTTTGGAATGGACGCATAGCGGCATTTCTTGGGCTTATCCGCAGCGCGTCAGAGGGCTCTCTTGCAATCGGGCTGGTACTCACGACTTGTTACAGCTATGCGATGCAAAGAAAAAAGAGCCGGGAGGATGCCGTTACGGTCATGCTGACTGCGACGGTATCCCTGATTGTGTTTTCGGGAATCACGCAAGGCAATGTATCGATTGAGGCGTTGGGAAGCCACAATACTTTCGCGGCACTGTGCATTGCGCTTGGGTGCAGCGTATTGTTTTTTAAAATAAAAGATGCAAGGTTTTTTTGCATACGGTGGCATGGAATAGGTGCGGATGCGTGTTATGCAAAGGCAGTGTCAGGCGTGATACCGGCATTGCTGGTCGTGGCATTCTTTGCTATGCTGCATCAGGTACTTGCGGCTGTTTTTCATGTGGATTCCTTACAGGAAATTTTGGAGACTGCCGTAAGGAAACTGGTTAATCCGACCCAAAATGGTCTTCCCGCGGCGATTGCAATACTGCTGCTGGCACATGGGATGTGGTTTGTCGGCATTCATGGGAGCTACGTACTTGGTTCTGTCATATATGAAAATTTTGGTGTAATCAGCGAGGAAGCAGTGTACAACAAGACATTGGAAATCTGTTTTTTCTGTATCAGCCGCAAGTGAATGCGAAAGGGGAATGCATCGGTGCGGAGGCGCTGATCCGCTGGGTTCACCCGATAGCCGGATTGATTTATCCGCCTTTGGTCATTGCCCTTGCAAGAGAAGAAAAACTGCTGCATGACATAGAAACATATATGTTTGACGAAGCCGCACATACGATTTCGGAAATTGAAAAGGAAATCCATACAGAGTTTAAGATATCTGTGAATATCACAAATGAATCGCTTTTATGGGAGGACTTGGAATCCTGCATTGCAGACAAGGTCAGTAAGTACCAAATTGCACCCGCACGTTTGTGGCTGGAGATTACGGAACAGGATGCACTGGTTTCTTCAAGGGAAGTATTGGACAAGATGCGGCGGATAAAAGAACGGGGTCATAAATTCCTGATTGATGATTTTGGCATGGGACATACATCGCTGCTTTATCTGCAGACAAACTATTTCAGTGTTGTAAAACTGGATGGATCCCTGACAATGGATGTTTTAAACAATGACAGGGATAGAGGAATCATCACTGCGATTACGGAGTTAGGAAAGTCACTGCATTTTGAAACGATTGCGGAGTATGTGGAAACAAAGGAACAAAAAAATCTGCTGCTGGCGCTGGGATGCGATGCTTTTCAGGGATATTATTACAGTAAGCCGATTCCGGCTGCGGAACTGCTTCTTTGGATGAAAGAGCATCAGGGAAGATAAAAACGGAAAAAATGGAAATCGCTGAGGTTGTGAGACTTCAGCGGTTTTTTTAGTATTCCCGTTTGCACCATGTCCTCAGATAAAAAAATGCATACTTTTGAAACAAAACAATATTTCTGAAAAAATTGTTGAAATAAAAGTTGACAAACAAGAATAGTGCTGTTATTATAAAACCATAAACTTTTGAATTAACAAAATAGATGCACAAATGGCTTTTGAAACAAAAGAAAAGGCTTGAAGAAATCAAAAATTGTGTTAAAATGAAAGGAGAGGATGGAAATGAACTTAGTAAATCAAAAAACATAGGGAGGTCTTATGATGGATGCAATGGAACAGCGCAGGAATACAATTGTGGATTTGGTGAATCAGAGTGGAAATATCAGCTTTGCACAGCTAAAGAAAAAATTTCCCCAAATTTCCGAAATGACACTGCGCACAGATTTAAAAGCTCTTGATGAGGCGAAACGAATCGTCCGGGTACATGGAGGCGCAAAGTCCGTGGACGTTGTTATCGGAACAGATGATATGCTAAGCCGCAGGTCAGTGCGGAACATTGAGGCAAAGCAGCTCATCACGCAAAAGGCGCTGCGGTTTATCCGAAAGGATACCACTATATTTTTGGATTCCGGCAGTACGACGACAATGCTCGCGGCATGCATTCCCGACCAGTCTAACTTGATTTATACGAATTCCCTGACCTGTGCGGCGGAGCTTGGCAGGCTTTCCAATCCTTCCGTGCATGTTTTGGGAGGAAAAATGAACCGTTACAGTATGAGCGTGTGCGGCATTCATACCGTTCAGGAGGTGCAGCGGATAAGTTTTGACCAGGTGTTTATGGGCGTTACCAGCTATTGTGAACAGACCGGATTTAACTGTGGTGTAGACGAGGAGGCAGTCTTAAAAAAGACTGTAATGCAGCAGGCGGAACAGAAAATCCTGCTGATGGATTCCTCTAAAGTCGGCGTAAAAAGTACGTATTCTTTTTGCGGGCTGCGGGACGTGGACATCATTATTTCCGATGATAATCTTCCGCAGGAATTTCGGGAAGACTGCATAAAGCATGGGGTGCAGGTTATCTAGTACATTAGGATGAAAAGACAAGATCAGGAGCAGACCAAGTAATTAAGGAGATAATTCATGAAAAATGGGGTTCAGCGTTTTGGTAAATTTCTTTCAGCAATGATTATGCCGAATATTGGGGCGTTGATTGCATTTGGATTCCTTGCGGTGTTCTTTAATGGAAGCGGATGGATTCCGCATGAGGGGTTTGCTACAATTTTTTCGGCAATTTTAGTTTATTTAATTCCGATTCTGATTGCTTCGACAGGCGGAAAACTGATAGGCGGTGAACGGGGCGGCATCGTTGCGGCAATTGCGGTTGTCGGTGCGATTATGAGTGACCCGAATACGACTATGCTAATGGCGGCAATGATTATCGGTCCGCTGTCAGGATTTTGTATTAAAAAGTTTGACAAGGTGATGGAAGGGCATATGCCCGCGGGTTTTGAAATGCTGATTAACAATTTTTCCGTCGGCATTATCGGAATGCTGTTTGCAATGCTCAGTTATCTGATTATCGGTCCGTTTATGAATTTGATTTTAGCGGTTCTGACCGCAGGAGTCAATGTATTGGTAGAGCATGGTATGTTACCGTTAATTGCCGTTTTCATTGAACCGGCAAAGGTTTTGTTTCTAAACAACGCGATTAACCACGGTATTTTTACGCCGATTGCAACGGCGCAGGCGGCGGAGACGGGAAAGTCCATTATGTATATGCTGGAGGCAAATCCTGGACCGGGACTCGGCGTACTGCTTGCATACATGTTTTTCTGTGAGGACCAAAAGACAAAGCAGTCTGCTCCGGGTGCGGTGATTATCCACCTTTTGGGTGGAATCCATGAGATTTATTTTCCGTACATCCTGATGAACCCGTTGGTGATTATCGCGCCGATTGCCGGAAATATTGCAGCGATTTTCTAGTATAACCTGACAAATTCCGGTTTGGTAGAACCTGCTTCCCCCGGTTCCATTATTGCCTATCTGATGATGGCGCCAAGGGACAGCATCGTGTCGGTTCTTGTGGGTGTGCTGATTGCGGCGGCTGTTTCGTTTGGCATTGCGTCCGTCATTATCCGCATGTCGAAAGGTAAGAGTCTGGAAGAAGCGCAGGAGGAAGTGGCAAGCCGGAAAGCGGAGGCAAAGGGACTTCAGGCAGAGACGGTTACCGTTACAAAGGCACAGGGTATTAAAAAGATTGTATTTGCCTGTGATGCGGGAATGGGCTCTTCCGCGATGGGCGCGACCAAATTCCGCAATCGTATTAAGGCGCAGCGGCCGGATTTGACGGTTATCAATACGTCGGTAGACAGCATTCCGGCAGACTGTGATATTGCGGTTGTGCAGATTACATTGGCGGAGCGTGCAAAAAAGTCTGTACCGCAGGCACAGCTTATCACACTTCACAATTTCCTTGCGGATCCGGCACTGGATGCGCTATATGAACAGCTGACCGAAAACCGGGAACAGGATGTAAAGCCGGAAGAAAAACAGGTACAAAGCGCACAGGAGGCGGCACCCGGTAAAACGGATACATACGAGAACAGGATTTTAGTCAGGGAAGGTGTCAGGCTGAACCTGGATCCGGTTTCAAAGGAGGAGGCAATCAGGGCGGCAGGAACCCTTTTGGCAGAGCTTGGTTATGTAGACAGTGCTTATGCAGACGCGATGCAGGAACGCGAGAAGCTGGTGTCGACCTACATGGGTATGGGAGTGGCAATTCCGCATGGTACTTCCGAAGCGAAGGATACTGTCAAAAAGACAGGGATTGTACTGCTGCAGTATCCAAAAGGCGTTGATTTTGGCGACGAGAAGGCGCAGCTGCTGTTCGGCATTGCAGGAATCGGTGATGAGCATTTGGATTTACTCAGTAAAATCTGCGGAATGCTGGAGGACGAGGATGTTTTGGAAAAACTGAAAACGACAGACGATATAGATTGGATTTTAGGGCAGCTAAATGAACAGGAATAATAGCTGCAAAATCCGTGAGAAAACGCAGTGGAAACGATGCATCAACCCAACCGGGAAATGGTTTTTGCACGGGCTGATGCTTGAAAATTTTATTAGCAAAGCAGGAGGTAGAATATGAAAGTAAAAGGTGTCAGACTTCACGCAGCACACGATATCAGACTGGAGGAATTTGAACTTCCGGAGATTAAGGACGATGAAATTTTGGTAAAGGTCATCAGCGACAGTATTTGTATGTCCACATGGAAAATGGTGCAGGCAGGAAAAGACCATAAGCGTGTACCGGAAAACGTGGCGGAACATCCGGTGATTATCGGACATGAGTTTACAGGTGATATTGTAAAGGTCGGGGCGAAGTGGAAGGGACAGTTCCATGAAGGGAAAAAGTTCGCACAGCAGCCTGCCATTCCGGGGCAGATGGAATCGCCGGGATATTCCTATGAATTTTTCGGAGGCGCCGCGACATACTGCATTTTCCCGAATGATGTCATTGAGAAGGGCTGCATATGGGAGTATGACGGGGACAGCTATTTTGAGGCGTCTCTTGGCGAGCCGATGAGCTGCTGTATCGGTGGATATCACAGTAATTACCATACGGAGCACCTTTCGTATGAGCACAAGATGGGAACGCTTGCAGGCGGTAATATTTTAATCCTCGGCGGCTGCGGACCAATGGGGCTTGGAGCCATCAGCTATGGACTTGCTTTTGAAAACAAACCGAAACGCATTGTCGTCACGGATATCAATGACGCGAAGATTGCAAGGGCAAGAGAAGTGATTTCCGAGGCAGAGGCAAAAGAAAAGGGCGTTGAGCTGCATTATGTAAATACGGCAAACATGGAGAATCCGGTTGCAGAGCTTCGTGCCATTACGGAGGGGGTCGGATATAGCGACGTGTTTGTGTATGCCCCGGTGAAGAGCATCGCGGAGATGGGCGATAAGCTCCTTGCGGTGGACGGATGCCTGAATTTCTTTGCAGGTCCTACGGATACGCAGTTTTCAGCCAATATGAACCTCTATAACTGCCATTATGCAAGGACAAAAATCATGGGCTCTACAGGCGGAAATACGGATGATATGAAGGAGGCTATTGCAAAGTCCGCTGCAGGACTGATTAATTCGGCAGTCATGGTAACCCATGTGGGCGGCATTGACTCGATTGCGGAAACCACAAAGAATCTGCCGAATATTCCGGGTGGAAAAAAACTGGCATATCTCCAGTTCGACATGCCGATGACGGCAATCGAGGATTTTGGGAAATTGGGCGAAAAGGATCCGTTTTTCAGAAAATTAGACGAGTGCTGCAGGCGGCATAAGGGACTTTGGTCGAAAGAGGCGGAGGATATGCTGTTTGAACACTTTGCATACTGAGAAAGGAGCAGGGATGCAGAAATGATTTATACGGTGACATTCAATCCATCTTTAGATTATATTGTGTCCATGGACGGCTTCGAAATGGGCATGACCAACCGCACCACCGCGGAGCAGATGTTTCCCGGAGGCAAAGGAATCAACGTTTCCATTGTCCTGAGTAATTTAGGAATCAAAAATACGGCGTTAGGTTTTACGGCAGGCTTTACCGGGGAACAGATTGAAAAGGAAATCCAAAAAATGGGACTGCTTACGGATTTTATCCATGTTGCAAACGGCATTTCCCGAATTAATGTCAAGTTAAAGGATTATGACGGTACGGAAATTAACGGTATGGGACCGGATATTGATTCGGCTTGTGTCACAAGGCTGTATGAAAAACTGGAACAGCTTGGGGCAGGCGATATCCTTGTCCTTGCCGGCAGCATCCCGAAATGTCTTCCGGATTCCATTTACAGTGATATATTGGAACGTCTGCAGAATAAAGGCGTGCTGTTTGTCGTAGATGCGACAAAGGATTTACTCTTAAATGTGCTGCGCTATCATCCGTTTTTAATCAAACCGAATAACCATGAGCTGGGTGAGATTTTCCATGTGACTTTGGATACCAGGGAAGACGTTGTCCCGTACGCAAAAAAGCTTCAGGGGCAGGGCGCGGGAAACGTGTTGGTATCCATGGCGGGAGAGGGCGCTGTTTTGGTGGATGAAAAAGGCGGCGTACATATGCTTGCGGCACCGAAGGGAACTTTGGTCAATGCGGTCGGCGCCGGAGATTCCATGGTTGCGGGTTTTTTGGCAGGCTGGACCAGAAAGCAGGATTATGAGTATGCATTCCGCATGGGAATTTCGGCGGGAAGTGCAAGCGCTTTTTCCGAACTGTTAGCGACGAAAGAAGAAGTAGAACATGTGTTTGAAAACTTAAATCCTTAAATCAGACAGATTAAAATCAGATAGATAAAAATAGGAAGGAAGGATATTAATATGAAGGAATTTACATACGTGATTACAGATAAAGAGGGCATTCATGCGCGTCCTGCGGGGGAACTGGTGAAATTGGCAAAAACGTTTTCATCTAACGTTTCCGTTTTAAAGGATGGAAAGAAAGCGGATGCAAAAAAGGTGTTCGGATTAATGGGGCTGGGTGCAAAACAGGGCATGGAGATTACGGTGCAGGTGGAAGGCGACGACGAAGATGCGGCGGTTGCAGCATTGGAAACCTTTTTAAAAGAAAACCTGTAAGGGGCGTGCTGCTGACAGCAAGGAGGTAATCTATGGCAGAAAATGTTTCGGGGAAAAAATTGATTGGGAAAACGGTATATAACGGGATTACAATGGGAAAGGTACTGGTTCTGCGGGGCAGTCAGGAGCAGGTCAGAAGGACAAAAATTACGGACGCGGAACAGGAAATCGAACGTGTCCATGGCGCGGTGGCAAATGCGCAGCAGCAGCTTGGCGCGCTTTATGACAAGGCAGTGAAAGAGGTCGGGGAATCCAGCGCCGCAATTTTCGAGGTTCATCAGATGATGCTTGAGGATGATGATTATTTAGACGCCATTTATCATGTCATCCGGACGGAAATGGTAAACGCGGAATATGCAGTGGCGATTACGGGCGATAATTTTGCAGACATGTTTGCGGGAATGGATGATGAATATATGCAGGCGCGCGCGGCGGATGTAAAAGATATATCCGCGCGCCTGATCAGAAACCTGTCCGGTCAGGGCGGTGTGGATTTTTCTTCGATGGAGCCGTCGATTATTGTTGCGGACGATTTAAGCCCAAGCGAAACGGTTCAGATGGATAAGGAAAAAATACTGGCGTTTGTGACCGTGCATGGCTCTACAAATTCCCATACGGCAATTTTGGCCCGCATGATGAATATCCCTGCGCTGATTGGCGTGCCTGTGGACTTGGACGAAGTTTATACAGGAATGACGGCGATTGTGGACGGAGCGGCAGGCGAGGTCATTTTTGAGCCGACAGTGGTTCAATGTAACGAGGCGGAAGAAAAAATCAGGAATGATAAGGAAAAGCTCCGTTTACTTCAGGAATTAAAGGGCAAGAAAAACGAAACAAGCGACGGAAGAAGGATTGACATCTATGCAAATATCGGCAGTGTCAGTGACGTAGGTTATGTGCTGGAAAACGACGCCGGCGGCATCGGATTGTTCCGCAGTGAATTTCTGTACTTGGGGCGTGACAATTTCCCCACGGAGGAGGAACAGTTTCAGGCATATAAACAGGTTGTGCAGACAATGGGAAAGAAGAAGGTCATTATCCGGACGCTTGACATTGGCGCGGATAAGCAGGCAGATTACTTTGAGCTTGGCAAAGAGGATAATCCCGCAATGGGTTACAGGGCAATCCGCATCTGCTTAAAACAGCCGGATATTTTTAAGACACAGCTTCGGGCGCTTCTGCGGGCGGCGGCGTATGGCAATCTTTCGATTATGTATCCGATGATTATATCCGCTGAGGAAGTAAAGCAGATTAAGGCAATCGTTGCAGAAGTGGAGCAGGAATTGAAACAGAACGAAATTCCGTACCGGATACCGGAACAGGGCATTATGATAGAGACACCGGCAGCCGTGATGGTCAGCGACGAGCTGGCACAGCTCGCAGATTTCTTCAGTATAGGAACAAATGACTTGACGCAGTATACTCTTGCCATTGACCGGCAGAATCAACGACTGGAAGATTTTTACAATCCGCATCACAAAGCAATCCTTCGCATGATTCAGATGGTGGTTGACAACGCCCACAAATGCGGGAAGTGGGTAGGCATCTGCGGAGAATTAGGTGCAGATACCGCACTGACAGAAACCTTTGTCAATATGGGCGTAGACGAGTTGTCCGTAGCGCCGCCTATGGTGTTAAAAGTCCGCGAGAAGGTGCGGGCGATGTAGTTTTTATTGTTCATCCTATAACCCTCAAGTCTGAATGGCTTGGGGGTTTTTATACGGGTTTTTTGTAATTTAATTAAGATTTTTGTAAATTTTTGTAAAAACTGGGATATGGCATTGCGGTGCAAGGGAAAATCAGATATGATGAAATAGGTAGCATTAAGTTAGAAGGGGGAAATAAGCTATGGAAAAAAGACTGAGAGTAATCATCGAAAACTGTCCGCAAAACCACAACTGTCCGTCAGTTAAAATCTGTCCTGTCGGCGCATTGGTACAAGAGGGATTTCAGGCTCCGACCGTTGATGACGAAAAGTGCATCAGATGCGGAAAATGTGCAAACTTTTGTCCTAAAAAGGCATTGGTTTTAGAGGAGAGATAGCATAAGTATGCAAAAGATACTGATTGTGGATGACGAGGAAGTCAACCGCGAAATTCTATACAATATCTTAAAAGACGATTACATTGTGGTAACGGCAGACGACGGCGGGGAAGCCTTGCAACAGCTGCAGGAATGCCATGATGAAATCGTAGCGCTTTTATTGGACTTACATATGCCGAATCTTGACGGTTTTGATGTCATTGTGGAAATGAAAAAGAATGACTGGATTAGCAGGGTTCCAATCCTTATTATCAGCGCCGAGCATGCGATTGAGGTTGAAAATCAATGTTTTCAGCTGGGCGTTTCTGATTTTATCCACAAACCGTTTGTGGCGTCGATTGTCCAAAACAGGGTGAAAAATACAATTGAAATGTTCAATTGCAAAAATGAGTTGGAAATCCGGGTGGCGGAGCAGTCAAGGATTATCAGAATGCAGGAGGGGCGCCTTGGCAGATTGGAGCCTTTCAACAAAATGATGATAGAGTACAGCTCTGCGATTATGGAGGTGGAAACAAGGCTGAAGGTGCTTAATTCCATGTTCTCCGAGGAATATAAGCGGAATCCGTTTGAGTCGATTAAAAGCAGATTAAAGAAACCCGAAAGCATTTACAAAAAATTAGAGAGAAAAGGACATCCCATTACGATAGAAAATATCAG
Organism: Lachnospiraceae bacterium UBA7110; assembly: GCA_002492295.1. Classification (GTDB taxonomy): domain Bacteria; phylum Bacillota; class Clostridia; order Lachnospirales; family Lachnospiraceae; genus COE1. The sequence continues at coordinate 12,836 of DKYC01000060.1, read as the reverse complement.
GGAGTACATAACGGATGTAGCGGGACTGCGTGTCATCTGTTCCTTTCCGGATGATATTTACCGACTGGCAGAACTTTTGGTCAGACAGGACGACATTATTCTGCTTAAGGAGAAGGATTATATTAAGGAACCGAAGTCAAACGGTTACAGAAGCCTTCATCTGATTTTGGATGTTCCGGTTTTTCTGCCTGATGAGAAAAAATATATTAAGGCAGAGGTACAGTTCCGAACGATTGCAATGGACTTTTGGGCGAGTCTGGAGCACAAATTAAGATATAAAAAAGATATTAACAATACGGAAGAAATTGAGCGGCAGTTGAAGGTATGTGCGGATTCGATTGAAGAGCTGGATTATCAGATGCAGGAAATCCGAAATCAGATTGACAATCCAGGCGACGCATTTTTTTGCAGGGACACTTGAAAAAGGAGTCCCTGTTTTTTTCAATTTTTAAAATGATGCAGTTTTGATGCAATTTAGATATAAATATGGTGCGTTGCGGTCGTAAAATAAAAAAGTCGGGTATTAAAGCACAGATGAAAAAGAGGAGTAAAGATGATGAAAAAATACGGAAAAAAAAGAAGCCGCGTCATTCCTGCTGTGATTGCGGCGTTTGTACTTTTAGCAGGATGCGGCGGTTCGGAAAAGCAGGAACATGAAATACAGGAAACGGTCGAACAGGAAACAACTGCCCGATTCGAAAGCACAGAAACGCAAGAGGATATCATGGTCAAAACGGAACAGCCCATGGTCAAAAATCAGCCGCCAGAAGGCTTTGAACTGAAATTTGCATCGGATGACTGGGGACTTTCTTTTGGCGAGCCCGGCACGCAATCCGTAGGAAACGCATCGGCAGAAGATCTTGCATGGTATGATGCGTATTATGTGGGAGATGACAGCAAGAAAGTCATTTATCTTACATTTGACTGCGGATATGAGAACGGAAATACGGAGCCGATACTGGACGCACTGAAAAAGCACAATGTAAATGCAACCTTTTTCGTAGTAGGGCATTTTTTGGAAACTGCTCCTGATTTGGTAAAACGAATGGTGGAGGAAGGACACGCAGTAGGCAACCATACCTACCACCATCCTGATATGTCGGCAATATCGGATAAAGAATCCTTCCAAAAAGAATTAAGTGATGTAGCAGACCTGTTTTATGAAATTACAGGCAGACAGCTTTCAAAATATTACCGGCCGCCACAGGGCAAATGCAATGCCGAAAATGTCAAAATGGCGCAGGAAACAGGCTACAGCACAATTTTCTGGAGCCTTGCCTATGTGGACTGGGATACCGGGAAACAGCCAAGCCACTCGGAAGCGTTTGATAAATTGACAACTCGCATCCACCCGGGAGCAATCGTACTGTTACACAATACCTCGCAGACAAACGGGGAAATCTTAGATGAATTGCTGACAAAATGGGAGGAGATGGGGTATACTTTTAAACCCTTGTCAGAACTTACTTTGCATAGCAAATAAATGGTATTATATCCAAATATATTATGATTTCCGAAAGATTATGGAATAGGGCTTTTTAATGTCAGATAAGGAAATGGATTTTTGTTTGTAATTATGAGGGTATTGTAAAAATGCATAATAGGAAAAAAGAGAGTACCATATTGGGAATTGCGGTGGCTTCCATGCCGCTTGTGGGATGTGAAAGGCAGGGAATACAGGAACAGACAGGACAGGAAGATTCTGATATCGCTTTACAAATACAGCAGGACATGGAAGAGGAAGACCTGTTGGATGAGGCATCACAGGAACAATCAGAAAAATCGGAAGAGTCAGAGCTGGCGGAGCAGACAAAGGAGTCTGGACAGATATCAGAGGAGATTTCCAGTCAGGACAAATTGGATGAGGAAAGGATTATAGAGGAACAGTCTTTCCATGCAAAGTTAAATGACTGGGGAGAAGTGAGGTTTGTGTCATACGAGCCTGCTCCTTCGGGAAGAGACTTGAGGGAAGATGTAGCGTTCTATCTGTTAAAGAATGATGAAATCCTGTATCAGTTTCCGTATATCGGTGAAGATTATACCAGTTATGATTTTTACTGGGATGTGAAGTTTGTCATGTTTACGGATACGAATGCTGATGGGAACGAGGACGTAGTCATAGGAGCAGAGTATATGAAGGGTATCGGACCGCAGGGGGCGATACCCTATACAGCAGTGCGGATTTATGAAGATTACGGGGACTATTTTACCTATAACAAGGGACTCAGCGATAAGATTAACGATTATCTTCCGCTTGAAAGCAATGTGCTGGCGAAAGACATCAAATGACTGATCCAGCTGATAAATGGAAAGGAACCGCTTACAAATTATGAAAGCTATACGGGAAAATGGACTGTAAACCCCGGATATGTTGCGGCATATGAGAATCCTATGCCAGAAAGCGGAAACGGGTTGATATGCAGTATCAGCAATGGCAATGAATTTTACGGAACTTTTTTCACGGAGCAGGAGGCAACGGAGCGGATTGCGTCTGTGGAAGATATTGCGGGGACGATTCAAAACGGGGAACTGTTTTATGAGTTTACTGACGATGGATGGGGTGGGGCGGGAACGCTTCATATTATGTTTCTGCCCAATCAGATTAATGTGGAAGTCCTAAATCTTCAGAAAGCAGAAGAAAATGTAAGTGGATGCGGAATATCGGGAAACTATGAGATGACGATAAGAGAGTGAGATATAGATTAATCAGGGGTATGGATGAATCCGATGATTTTGGGTCATAGTCATTGTGAACCAGCCGGATTCGTGTTATAATTTCAGTGCCGTTATTCCGGGATTGGAGGCAGTCCGTGGGTCCGCCGGACGCGTGAAAGAATACAAAACCAGTATAAACAGTATAAATACGATAAAGAGGAGTTTTGGATATGACAACAAGAGAAGAAGTGCTGGCGTACTGCCTGGGCTTTCCAAACGTATACCAGGATGCGCCGTTCCACGATGACAACTGGCAGCTTGTCCGTTATAGGAAGAACAGGAAAACCTTTGCGCTGACATATGAACGGGAAGGCAATATTTGGGTAAATGTGAAAGTCAACCCGGAATGGCGTGATTTTTGGCGGCAGACGTATGAGGCGGTCATACCGGGATGGCATCAAAACAAAGAACACTGGAATACGATTATCCTTGACGGTTCCGTTCCCGAAAATGACATCAAACGGATGATATCCGAGAGCTATGATCTGATTGTCGGGAAACCGGTACGGAAACAAAAGAAGAGCGTTAAAGTTCAAAGGAGGCTTTGACTGGCATGAGTATGAAAAAGAAATCCAGGCTGATATGGTGTGCTTTTGCGGTATGCCTGATTGGCATGATTATCCTGCGGATTGTCATGGAACTGCAGAATGTGAAGTATCAGGAAGTTCAGGCAACTGTCGTAAGCGCAGAAACAAAACATATACGAAAATGGAGGTCAAGCGATACCTATGATATTTACGAGGTCAGGGTGACCTATAAAGGGAAAGTGCATGAACTTGGGAATGCATTCAAGTCATATCAATATTCACCCGGACAAAAAGTGAAAGCATATTTATCCAATGGCAGATTATATGCAAATTTAGATGGTGTAAAGACTTCGACACCGGTTGCGAAATGTTATTTTGCGTGTCTGTATGGAAGCTTCATTTTTGTGATTTTGGGTTTGGTATACATGGAAAAAGCAAAGCGGGAGGAGCGGGAATCAATAGAAAAGAATGAAACGGGATGTTAAAAATACATGGATTAAAGGGCTGTAGAAAAGCCCCTTAGTCCATGTATTTCCATGTGTACATATTCGTATTCCGGCATTTCGGACACATTACATTGTACTGGTCAAAAATAAACATTTTAATTTTATCTTCCGGTACGTTTGTTGTGACAATACGGCTTTGACCGCATTTACATAAAAACAAAATTTTGCGGTTCAGACGTACGGCAAGGCTTTCTCCGCGCAGGGAGAGCGCTTTTTCTATATAACGTAACTGCTCATCATTGTGCACACCGCACTCCTCAAGCGCCCATTTATACTCGTCTCTGATAATATGCAAGGTATCAGAGGGAATTGAAGAATAATGCTGTTCTAACTTTTCTTCCGTAAACATATCTCGTTACTCCTTTTCCTGTTTAAAATATTTTATGTAATTACATAATGCGATATTAATTTATATTGATTATAACATGACTTGGCAAAATAATAAACAGTAAGAAAGACAAAATTTTGCTGCCGGTAAAAGATTTAAAGCATTTGACTTGTAAGGTTACATAATGTATGGAGTTTTCAGATAATTGAAACAATATTCTTTGGCAGACGTAAAAAATCGGGCAGTGCATGTCGATATATACTATAGCTTACCTTATGAACTTAACTTCAGGGGGAAGTAAATACATCAGAAAATTCATTTTAAGGTAAAACGGATTTTTACACTACAAAGTAGTTTTTCACACGGAGGTGAAAAGAATGAATAGGAGGCGGGAGCTGACCCTGCAGAGGCTTGCGCGTATCGGTGCATTGCCAGCTTCGGAAACGGTTGCGCACGTCGAAAAGCCGGTATCAGCCGCAAAGCTGAAACCTGTCGGAACAATGACGATAGAAGCTGCAATCAACACTTATATGAAGCGGCAGAAAGCCCACATTGGGTACGATTTGTGTCCACAGCAGGATAGTTATGTCAGCACATCAAAGGACCCCAAACAGCATCTTTCGCAGCAGATGGCGGAGTACATGGCAGCCATTGAGGAAAGCCAGCTTGCGAATGCGCGTGCGGGCGTCAATTATGACAAGTCAGCAGCCGAGCCTGACGAGGAGAGTAAGGAAAAAGCCGAAAACGTATTAAAGACGGACAGAAGCGCAAGATATCAGTTGGAGCATTATAAGAAGAAGCAGGAAGAACCGTCTACGGTTTATGATCTGCTTGACGAAAACCGTTGTCCGGGATTTTTGCTTTACTCTTATGACAAGAATGGAACGCACAGCGTTTTGGGTGAAAACATAAGTCCGGGCAGCTACGGCGGGCGTATTACAAGCGGGGGATTTGTCAGCAAGGCATAAAAGAAGTGCTTTATTTTATGGCAAAATAAAACACTTCTTTTTTGTTACCTGTTTATTCCGCATCCCGCAGCCGTTCCACAACGCTGCGTTTTGTTGTCTGCCCATACAGAATGGTAGGCACGAACCAGCCTAAGAACACAAATATGGGCACGACTGCCAAAATCGGCAAAACGGAAAAGTGCGCCTGAAAGAACCAAAACATATCTTCCAGTAAATTCCCCGCAAGCGGGTTTAAAACAAGCGCAAGCACAAACGATGCCGCCACTGAGCCGAGTGCATAGAAAAGACCTTCATAAATCAACATCCGCTTGAGCTGCCTGTTTGTCATACCGACTGCCTGAAGGACTGCAAATTCCCGAAATCTTGCGAGAATACTTGTCATAATGGCATTAAAGAAATTCAGAATGCCGACAAGTCCGACAATCGCGCAGAGCACGCCGCCAAGCAGCAGGAACATATTTTGGAACTGGCGGAAATCTTCCCGCTCGGTTTCTTTGCTTTCGTACATCAGTACGGATTGTGCGCCTTTTGTAAGCTCCGCAAGGTATTCTTCCGCCGCCTGCTCCGCTGCTGCGTCGGGGGTGTCGAAGAGGTAGAACAGCGGTACAACTTCACGCCCGCTGTCGCGCTGCAGTATGTCTGCAGGAAGTATGGCGTAGTGTCCCATGAGATTATAGCGATAGCTCATGGAGTAGGGAACTTTTACGAACGCGCAGACCGTATAATTCACATCATGGCTCTTGGTTTCCTTTATTTGACAATATTCTGCCGGTGTGTTGTCATCTGCCGGCGCTCCGGTACGGGAGTCGATGACTGTTACATCATCGACATAAGTGACGGGTATGGTTTCGCCGATTTTTGGCAGATAGTCGGCATTGTAAATGTTTCCGTAATCGTCAATATCAACTTTAATTGCAATCGAATGCGTGTTTTCATCAAACAACGGCGCAAGATCGCCTTCCACAACCGTTATTTTCTCAAACAGGGAATCGTCCAGTCCTTCAATCTGTGAATCCATGGCATATTTTCCGTCTTGCTGCGTTGCGTTTGCAAGCAGTGTCCGGGCATAGTCCTCTGTGGTATGGGACATGATAATGTCCAGCCATATATCCTCGTCTATATACATTTGGATGGCGTATTTGGATGATGTCGTATAGCCGCTTCCGCCTGTGGTCTGCGTTGTGTTTGCCGCAATCTGTGAGATGGTGTCCTCAGTGATAAATTCCGTTGCACCAGAGTTATAGCGGAAATAATCTGTGCTGCTGACAATAAAGTCTGAACAGGTGCTGTGCTCAAGATAGCGTTCCATGTCGAATCCGCCGACAAAGGTGTAGAGAATATCCAGGAGCACAACGGACAGCGCCAAAGACACGACGACAAGTATAGTCTTGCTTTTGTTGCGTCCCAAGTTGCCAAATGCCATTTGGTGAACCTTTGCGCCGCGCATTGTACGGCGTTTTTGCTGTGCACGGTTAGATAAATCTTTTCTGCTCGATTTGCTGTTTACACGCTCTGTGTATTTTATTGCCTCCACGGGGGAAACCTTTGCGGCAATGCGCGCGGGTTTTGAGCAGGAGAGCAGCACGGTCACAATGGAAAATGACGCAGAGCCAATAAAAATAATAGGGGAAGTGCTTGTGGTCGTTATGCCGGAAAACGAGAGCGTTCCCGTGACAACAGGCGTGAGCGCGGCGCCGATGCCAAATCCGGACAGCAATCCGATTGGAATGCCAATCAGACATAAGAGTAATGCCTGCTGGCGGATAATGCGGCGAAGCTGTCTTGGCGTTGTGCCGATGGTTTTGAGCAAACCGTAAAAGCGGATGTCGCCTGTTACCGATATTTGGAAAATATTATATATAATCAGGTAGCCTGTAAACACGACAAGCACAATAAATGCAAGGATTGCGACAAGCGTTCCGAAGTCAAATGCATCACCGATTTGGGAAGAGGTATAGCCCCAGTTGACACCGATTCGCACACTGTTTTCACTGCCGCGTGTTTCCCACGTGTAGCCGAGGTCAGTGTCTACTTCTTCCATTTGTCCGCGGATGTCAATGGACGAGCGCATCATGACGTTTAAGTCCTTACGGAAGTTGTCGGTATCCATGCCGCTTTCGATGCCGTATGCTTCGGCTTCCTTTGCATATTCTTCCGAAATATTCAGATAGTGGACGGGCATAAGGTTGTCATCATTCCAGTATCCGACGAGGGTAAAGGTTTCGGTCTGTTCAGGTCCGTAACCTGTGTTTTTGTCGACAATGTTGTAGGTGAGCGGAACTTGCGTACCGAGCTCGGGTGTTACGCCAAGGAGTGCGAGTGCGGTCGTATCCATTGCGATTTCTTTTCCGCTTTCGGGCATCCGTCCGGTGGTGGGCGCCGCGTAGGACCACTTCGTACAGTTGGCGTCCATATAACTGATTTCGGCGGGGGTCTTGCCGAATACGCCTGTTACTGCGAGTCCGATTACCATTCGGACTCCTGTTTCTTTTACGTTTTTATGTGCGGAAATTGCAGCAATTTGTTCATCATTGACATCCTTGAATGTACCGTGGTTGTAGCCGCCGACTTGACGGAACTGGTAGGTTTCGTAGCTTGCGTTGATGGACATGACAATGGTGAACAGGGTGGTAAACAGGATTGTCGTCAGCACGATTGCAAAAACGGCAATCAGGTTTCGTTTTCGATATGCGTAGAGGGTTTTACGGCTCAGCTTTCGGATGCATTTTTTGTTTTTTACTTTCATAAGAAATCTCCATTCTGTTGTTATCATTTAAATCACCGCTGCTAAGCAATTATTTTCGAAATTGCGATAGCGTAAATCATTTGAGGAGAATGCGATAGCAAATCGCAGGATTTGATATTGCATTCTCTTAATCGTCGCTGCCGAGCGACGATTTTTTCACTCTGCCGTCTTCGATACGGATGATGCGGTCTGCCATTTGCGCAATTTCTTCGTTGTGCGTAATCATTAAAATGGTCTGCGCGAATTTCTGTCCCGTGACCTTGAGCAGACTTAACACGTCGTGGCTTGTCTTGCTGTCAAGGTTTCCGGTCGGTTCGTCGGCTAGGATAATGGCGGGTGCCGATGCCAATGCGCGGGCGATGGCGACACGCTGCTGCTGACCGCCGGAAAGCTGGTTTGGTAGTGCGCTCAGCCGTTCGTCCAGCCCGAGCGTATGTATGATTTGCCCGACAAAATCCGTGTCAATTTTTGCGCCGTCAAGTTCAATGGGCATGACGATGTTTTCGTATACGTTCAGCACGGGAACAAGGTTGTATGCCTGAAACACAAAGCCGATTTTGCGGCGGCGGAAAATTGTCAGCGCCTCGTCGTTTAAGGCGGAGATATCTTTGCCGTCCACGATGACTTTACCCTCCGTGGGGCGGTCGAGTCCGCCAAGCATATGCAGCAGTGTCGACTTACCGCTGCCCGATGTCCCGACGATTGCGACGAACTCGCCTTTTTCAACGCTTAAATTGACGCCGTCGAGTGCATGCACGGCGTTTTCGCCGCTGCCGTAGATTTTCTTTAGATTTTTTGCCTGTAATATTTCCATAATAATCCTCCATTCTTGCCAATGCCTGCGAATTTGGGCGTGTTTGCATCAAGCCATGCAAAACCGCTTTGCGGTGTCAAATCCACGTTCCGTGGCTTAATGCATTTCCACCGCTACGCTGTTTCACGGACTTTGCAGTAAATGCAAAGCCCCAAGCTAAACGGCTACGCTTGTATTCATTATTTCATAAAAATCTGTCGATATTCTTTCGAAAAGGGGGTGTAATTCTTACAGTATTGAAAGAATTGGTTTTAGACCTGAATTTCTGTTTTACAGTCGGAAATATTAAAACTTAAAACACGTTTCGCAAAAACTCCAAAAAAGCGCTCTGATGCTCGGGATAGGGCTCATGACTGAAAATATAGTCCCATTCGTCAATGATAAAAATAAATTCATCCTCTGTTGCTGCAAGTGCGTCGGACGCTTTTTCAAACGATTTGTCCTTGAGTGCAGGATGGCTTTTCCGTACGCTGGCCCCCGATTTTTTTACTTTGGAAGAAGAACAGAAAAAACCGTACCTTTTCCGACCTCAGACGACACCTTAATATACCCGCCCTCACCGTTTACAATTTCCCTTGCAAGATACAGTCCTATGCCGACGCCCTCCTTATCCCGCGCGCCCTGTGAGCGGTAAAAACGGGAGAAGATTTTGACGTGTTCTTCTTCTGAGATCCCGATACCCGTGTCCGCAATATCAATGCGCACGAATAGCTCATATGCGGTGACAGAAATCGTGACGCTGCCTTGCGCGGTATATTTGATGGCGTTGTCGACGAGGTTGCAGACTGCCTCGGCGGTCCATTTCGCGTCACATACGGCGGAAATCCCCGCTATGTGTTCCGCGTCGCGCAGTTGCAGGATAAGTCCTTTCTCCGCCGCTTTTGGTGAAAGCTGGTCATGGATGGATTGGAGCATGGGCAGCAACGGCGTCCGCTTGGGGGAGAGCGTAATAATGCCGTTTTCCAAGCGCGAGAGTTTGACGAGGGAGTCGATTAAAAAACGCAGCTTTTCGGTCTGCGTATAGATTGCCTCTGCATTGCCGCGCACATCATCAGGCAGGTCTGCTTCCTGCAGCAGCTCGCTATACAGAAGCAAATTTGCAATCGGTGTTTTTGTTTGGTGGGAAATATCCGAAATCAGCGTTTCGATTTTCGCTTTTTCCGCCGCAACATTTTTTGCGGAAACGGCAGAGGCGGTCAAAAAGTGCGCAAATTTTGTCTCGAGCGCGGACATACGGCTTTCGTCAAAGGTTTTTTCTAAAAAGCGCACGTCGTCGGCGCGTGCAAGCATTTGTTCAATGGTATTCATTGTCTTTTTGGTGCGCCGGTAATTCAGGAAAATGACGAGCGCCGCCGCAAGAATGCACGCCGCACCAATCAGCCATATCATGTTATTGTCAATTTTCAGATTCATTGGGGATACTCCATTTATAACCGATACCATAAACGGTCTTTATATGGTCCTGCGCGTCAAGCTTGTCGCGCAATCGTTTTACGGTGACGGAGAGGGCGTTTTCGTCCACATATTCGGCACCGTCTGTCCAAATTCGGTCAACGAGAAAGCTGCGGCTTAACGTGTTTCCTTGATTTTCGACAAAAAGACGCAGCAATTTCTGTTCTGTTTTGCTCAGCTCCACCGCAATGCCGTTTACGGTGAAATGCATATGGTCAAAGTCAAAGCGGAATTTGCCGTTTTCATGGATTTGGTCGTTTGCGGAATCCGCCGTTTGGCGCAGCCTTGCGTTGACGCGTGCACGCAGCACAGAGAGGGAGAACGGCTTTGTGATGTAGTCGTCCGCACCTTTTTCCAAGCCTTCCACTATGTCCATATCGGTGTCGTTTGCTGTCAGCATAATAATAGGCAGATTGGGAGATGCGGCTTTGAGCTCCTGCAAAAAATTAAGTCCGTTTCCGTCGGGAAGATTGATGTCGAGCAGCACGAGTGCCGCGCCGCCAAGTGCAAGCTGTTCGCGTGCCGATTGTATATTCTGACAGGAAATGACTTGACGGTTTTCGCCCGCTAATGCTTTGCACAATCCCTGATTTAAGCTTTTGTCGTCCTCTACGATGATGAGGAGTTGTTTCATAGTGCGTTGCCCTCCGTATTATTTTAGGTAATATAAGATTCATTTTACAATATTTATAAACAGTGGGCAAGCGTTGCTTTGGCGAAGAAGGGTTTACCCTAAAGCCTTTAAATTTTTTCTGTATTCCTGCATCTTGCTTTCCTCCGTGTTATCCAAAATATATTGCAGCTCATTGATTACCTTTTCGCGGTCATATGGAAGATAAGCCGTTACCGGCGCGAAATTTGACAATGTGTTTGCAAACAGGTGCGTGCGTATGTTTAGGTCCTTGATTAGAATTTGCAGTTCACGAATACGCTCTTTTTCTCCGGCGGGTACAAACAAGCTCAGTTGTGCCATTTGGTATAGTTCTGTGTCAGGGAAAAGCGTGAGAGAGTCCACGGAAATAAAGTACGGATTAAGCTGGCTGAAAATTTTCGCACTGCTTTTTGCATTTTGGTATCCGTTTTCTTTTCCCGCAAGTCCTGTCATATAAACAAAGTAGTATTCAATGCCTGCTTCGTCCAACTTCCGGCATTGCTCCAAAATATCCGCTGAAGTATATCCTTTGTTTGCAAGGGCAAGCGTTTGGTCATCGCCGCTTTCTACGCCAATACTCAGTCCGTTAATGCCCATTGCCCTAAGCTTTTTAAGCTGCCATACTTCTTTGCTCTTAATGTCACGGATACTTGCAAACATAGCCATTGTCTGACATTTAATCAGATAGTCCCTTACTGTCAATGCCCGCAGCTTGAGATTTTCATAACTCATTGCAAACGGGTTAGCGCCCGTCCAAAAAATCCTTCGGGCATTTGGCTGATAGCGTTTTATTTCTGCTAAATCTTCCTCAAATTCTTCAATGGGCGACATTCGAAAGCATTCGTTTTTATATAGATTGCAAAATCTGCATTGATTATAGGTGCATCCGGAAGTAGCCTGTATGATGACGGAATGTGCTTCATACGGCGGTCGCCAGGTTCTTCCTGTAAAGTGCATAAAAATCCCCCCATTCTTACAGGTGATGGACGCTTTTTCGATACCGTTGTAATTCTTCTTCACTGACATTTTCGATGATTTCATCGAGAAACAACAATAGCTTTTTCTTATCTTTTGGCAGTTGCCCGTGAAACTGGTATGCGTTGGAAGCACCCATTGCCGCAAAGACTGTGGGTATCTGTAAATTTTCGATAAGCGTCCGCACCTCTTTATATTTTTCGAGTTCCCCTTCTTCCTGCCAGTTTCCGCGCTTTATTTCTGCATAAAGTTCAGAATCAGGATAAACCGTGAGCATATTTGCCCCGATGAGCGTAGGGTGTATCTGATTGCAGACATCAGCGGTCAGTTTTGCGCCGATTTCCCCGTGACCTGCTCCGGAAATGCTTACCAGATAAAAGAAACTGTAATGAATATCCGCTACGTCTAATCTTTGACATTGTTGTATGATGTCGGCAGAGGTATATCCTTTGTCCATAAACTGTAGGGCTTCATCATCGCCTGTTTCGATTCCGATTGTCAGACCGTCATAGCCAAAAGACCGCAGCTTGGAAAGCTCTTTGTCGGTTTTAGGGGTAATATCCGTAATTCTTGCAAATGAGCCGATTGATTTTACTGACGGGAGATATTTGTGGATTAACTCCGCAATCGAGGCTAATTTGTCATAGGATAATACAAATGGGTTAGCGCCTGTCAGAAATACCCGCTCTATACATCTGCCGCTTAAGTCGTTGCCTGCTCTTTGAACCTCCTGTAAATCACATTCAATATCCTCCATAGGTGACATTCTGAATTTAAACGGCAGCTCATTATATAAGGTACAAAATTTGCACTTATGATGCGTGCAGCCTGCTGTTACCTCAATCAAAAGGGATGCCGCTTCATACGGCGGTCGCCAAATTGTTCCTGTGTAGTGCATAATAACCATGCTCCTTTCCTTGCTCCTGCAATATTTTCTTTCGTTTATGCTAATTATACTTTTGTACAATAATTTTACAAGTACTGTACTTTTTTATAGTACCTATATATAGACGGTACATTGATTTGTAAGGGAAAGTGTGCTATACTGTCTCGAAAAGAAAGGAGCAGCAGGAATGAAGAAAAGTACATTGGCTGTTGAACGCTGTAAAACAGTTTCTACTATACAAAAAATCTTAGGCGGTAAATGGAAAAT
>DKYC01000130.1 GCA_002492295.1 Lachnospiraceae bacterium UBA7110 | reverse complement strand
CTTAAAATACGACCTTCCTGCTGTTCAATGTCAGAAGGACGTATTTCACGAAACATTTAAAATGCCGAAAAATACGCCCTTCTTAAAGGATATTCCCTATGAATTTATAATAGATTTTTACTTCCTGTGTTCTCTGTCCGTCTGTTTCTTTTGCTTCGCCTATGGTTATCTTTTCAATAAGCCTGTTCAAGAGTGATGCACTCAGTTCCTCAACGCCTGCGTAATTTTTTATGAGTTTTGCAAACTGTTCCGCATTTTCTTCCTCGTCACTCTTTGCCCTGTTCTGTTCTTCCAGCTCCCTTATTTTCACTTCAAGTTCAGTCTGCTCGGCTTCATACTTCCTGCTCATCATCTGGTAATTGCGTTCTGTGATGCCGCCGCTTATCTTATCTTCATAAAGTGACTGGAACAGCTTATCCACTTCCGATAACCTTGTTTTGCACTGTTTTAGTTCTTTTTCCAGTGCTTTCCGCTTGTCCGCTTCTGCCCTGCCAGCCTTTTTTAACAGCTTATCCACCATTGACGAATTATCTCGCAGTGCTTCATCAGCGTGTTTCTGAATATCTGCAAGAACACTCTCATATAATGCCCTTGCCTCTATCCAGTGGCTTGTGTCGGCTGATTTTCCAAATGTCTTGTAGTTGTTGCACATATAACCGTATTCGTCAATCAGTTCTTCCTTCGGGCTTCTGTGCGCTTTGGAAAGCGTCATTGCATAGCCGCAGTCCTCGCATTTGACCAGCCCCGCAAAGATATTCTCAAAAGGCTTTTTCTTAGTCTGCGTGTTCCTCCTGCTTGTAATTAACCTCTGCACCAGCTCAAAATCCGCCGGATCGACAATCGGCTCATGCACATCTTTGACTACCGTATAATTTTCGGGAAGTACGCATCTGCTCTTGTGGCTCTTAAATGAGGGCGATACACGCTTGCCCATGACAAGGTGACCTGCGTAAACCGGATTCCGAAGTATGCCCCTGATACTGTTGTTGCTCCACTCATAACGCCTTGCATCGTCCTCGCCGTCGAAATGCCTTTCGTATCCGTTTGGATTGACTGCCGACGGTCTTAAAATATGCAGCGTGTTGATGTGGCTGCGGATTGCGGAAATGCCTTTCCCCTCTTTTGCAAGGTCAAATATCATTCTGACTGTTGGTGCGTAACGTTCATCTATGACTAAGCGGTGTCTGTCCTCTTTGTCTTTCTGATAGCCATATGGTGCGGAAGTAGCTACATACATCCCGCTCATCACTCTCGCACGTTTTGCACTCTTGACTTTCTTAGAAGTGTCTTTTGCATAAAGTTCGTTGATGATGTTGCGGAAAGGCGTAAAATCTGCTGACTCCTGCTCATCGGTGTCCACCACGTCATTTACTGCAATGTAGCGTACATTATGTTCAGGGAAATATACCTCAATGAAAATTCCCGTTTCAAGGTAATTCCTCCCCAGTCTGGAAAGGTCTTTTGTGATTACACAGTTGATTTTTCCGCTTTCAATGTCTGCCAGCATTCTTTTGAAGTCAGGACGGTTATAATTTGTCCCGCTGTACCCATCATCCACATAAAATGATGTGTTGCTGATGCCGTTTTCCTTTGCATAACGCATGAGCATTTCCTTCTGCGTCTGTATGCTTGAACTTTCCTGCACATTCCCGTCATCCCTTGATAACCTGCAATAAAGGGCTGCATTGTATGTTTTTGTTGTGGTCTGCCCTGCCATAAATAATACCTCCATTCGTGACAAGGCATTCCGCTATTCAGTTAAGTCCATTATACCGTTTTACCTGCCACCTTTCAAGCTGATTTTTGTTGAATTTCCGCTGTTCTTCTATTTTCTGTAATATTCGTGGAAGTTTCTGTTTTTAGCTCACCCCTGCATTTTCCGTCTGATATTATCAAGCGCAACGCTGCCGAATACCTCTGTCATTTCCTGTTTCCCAACATAAACAGGCTTTACAACAATTTTTACCGGCTCTTTCCTGCCTTTCCCACCTGTTTCTTTTTTATTGCTTTTTCCCTCTTTATTTACAACCATAAAATTATCCTTACCCTTTCTGCGGTCATTTTCCCGCCAACAATATCACAATCCGTTTTATCTCTCTGTACAGAAAGATAAATCTGCATAAAACAGCATTGAAGATACACATTCCCCAATGCTGAACATCACACTATACTTTTTGCTCCTGTCAGTATCTTTTTTGCCGTATCCCTGTTGCCCTGCCCCAGTTCAGAACGGTAATTCTTACCGCCGAAGAATACGGGCATACAACGCTCCATGATGCGGTCATAAATCCTTGCGTGTTCCAAGTCCTGCGGATTTTTCAAAATATCAAGCTGTATGTTTGTCGTGATGATGAAAGGCTTCCCCGACTTGTAGCGTTCATCAATGACCGTATAGACTGTTTCAAGCGTATACTGTGTGTCCCGCTCAATGCCCATATCATCAATTACAAGCAGCGTGTAGCGGTTCAGGCTTGCAAGGTACTCATTCCTCTCCGCACTGTAAAGACCTCCGAGCGCATTTAATATTTTCGGGAAACTCGTCATCAGCACTGGTATTTTTTTCTCCAACAGCGCATTGGCGATACAGCCTGCAAGGAATGTCTTGCCTGTCCCGACATTCCCCCAAAACAAAAGCCCCTGTCCTGCCTGCATCATTTCTGAAAAATGTTCCACATACCGCTTTGCATATATGGCGTTTTCCTGTGACGCATCACATCTTTCAAAGGTATAACCGTAAAATGTCCTGTCCTGCAGTCCTGCACTTTTCATCTGCTGGATACGCATGAGATTTTCTTCCGCTTCATGTCTGGCACGTTCTTTTTCTAACTTTTCCGCCGCACACCTGCACAGACAGCCGACAACACGCTCCTCTCCCAAGAAAGACAGCTTTTTCTGCTTTTTGCTATGGCATTGCCCGCACATCAAAAGCCCTGTTTCAGTGTCCATGTAATCATCAGCCTCTTTTATTCCCTCATTCGTGGCATTTTCCATTTCTTTCAGCACTTCATCAACAACAGCCTTAATCATAAACTCTCCCCCTCTTTGAAATTACCGTTATAAGAATACCCTCTCCCTTTTTCCTGTTCTTTCTTCATATCCGCCTTTTTCCAGCGTTCCATAGTGGCTAAATGGTTTTTGTATGTTTTTCCGGTAGATGCCATGTATTCCGACAGATGCTCTATCATGGACTGGTAATCTGCCGGAAAGTCGCTTTTCAGCGTTTCTATCTCCTTATCCGTAAGACTGACATTTTCATATCTGCCATAGAGATTTACTCCCTCCCCATGCTTTGAGGGTGCGTGTGCATCCGTTTTTTCTCTCTCACTCTCTTTTATATAATCTCTGTTCTCTATACTCTTATCTCTATACTCTGGTGGACAAATGTCCAAGGTGGTGCGGACATTCTGTGGACAAATGTCCGCCTTTTGTCCTCCTGCATCAGATAACCCAATCTGCAAAGGCGTGGACTTTTCCCTCTCTTTCCTAAGCCTTGACAGCTTTTTGCGCTCCCCCTCCGTTGATGATTTTCCCACCAGTGTTTCAATCTGGCTCATGTAAATCGTGCCTGTATCGGTAGTTTCCGCAAGCCCAAGCTCCAAGAAAATTTTTACCGCCCTCTCCACAGTGCCGACCTCATGCCTTGTCAGCGTGGCGATCATCTCCGCTGTAAGCGATAAATGCTCGTTTACTTTCAAAAATCCATTAAACTGTAAAGACTTTAGGTACATTTTCATCAGGATATTGCTATACAGTATCCCGTCTTTCAAACTTTCAAGCAGCACAATGGTATCCTGCTCGAAAAAATCCTCTTTCAGTTTCAAAAAATAATACTTCCTGTTTTCTGCCATAAAATCCTCCTAATTTCCGCAAATAAAAAACAGGGCAACTATAAAGCCTGCAAAGGGTATAATTTCCCCTTGTAGGTTTATAATTGCCCTGACGCTGTG